>JAPUEP010000162.1 GCA_027492515.1 Hyphomonadaceae bacterium | reverse complement strand
CGACCCGTTTTAATTGTGCCTATTTTTATTGATTGCGATTAAGCGGGGTCTTGCTTGGAAGGCAGCTTAAACCAAGGTTTGAATTTGGTGAACCTGGTGGGCAAGGCGGCAATGGATTTTGCGGGCCATTATATTTTTTCACGCCTTGCGGAATCATTGGGTCAATATTTTTATGGTTTGATTCAAGTGGCGACCAATTAGGGCATTTTTCTTTACGGTCTTTTACCCCCAATTTTGCGCAATCAAATGATGCGCCAACCCGCCCAATAAGTGAACCATTACTATCGCCATCTTCGAAAATATTGCGCCCTTTACTGCCATAGGTTGGTGGGCGTTTTGGAAGTGTGCCATCGCCAAAACCTGTGTTTTGTTGTGGCGGATTTGTATTGCCTGCTGGTATTTGCCCACCTGCTGGCGGATTATTAGCACCAACAGAGGTTACACCCGATGGTTTCGCAAGTTCACCATTAGGCGCAGGCGGCGCATTAGCGACAGGTTTCTTTGACGCCTCATTTTGCTTTGCCAATGCTTCTAATTCTTGTTGACGTTTTAATGCTTCTTCTTGCAGTTTCTTCAAATCATTATTTGGCATAACTGGCGCATCAATTTTTATATTGTCGTCAATTTTTTTTAATTTTAAGTCATTTGTTGGCTGTTTGTTTAATTGGATTTGGTTTGTATTTATGTTTTTATTTTCCAAATTTGGTTTGTTTATTTGCACCTTATGAAGCGCAGGCAAAGGCTGCGGGACATTTTCAATTTCCTGTAATGTTGGTGCTTTTATATCAATATTTTTTAATTTTATTTGGTCTTGAACATTTTGATTGGGTTGTAGTTTTAACTTTTTAATATCAACTTCAAGCTTTTTAATTTCTGGCATTTTTATAGGCGCAGGTTCAACTTCTTCTTGCTTTTCAATTGGCTTTGGTTGCTCTTGTTCAATTGGTTTTATAATTTCCTTTGGCTTTGGAATTATTTTTTCAATTGGTTTTGGTATTTCTTGCTTTTCAATTATTGGTGGCGGCGGTGGTTTTTCTTCTTGAACAATTTGTACAGGAAGAATTTCATCGCGCTTAAAATCAATCGGCGGAATACTTGCAAGTGCCAAGATTAAAAGCAAATGTAGGCCAAGCGCACTAATTATCACGGGCGGGCTTGGAAAACCCCTTGTATCAAGACCTTGGGTGGCAAATTGAAGATGTGGCAAAGCAAAAGCGTTGGTGATTTTACGCTTTCTTTTGGGCTTTTGTATATTTTGCCCGCTTTCATCCATCGGCAATGCCTTTCGGTTTAATTATGCCCAACCACAAATGGTTACGATGTCGAATGTGGCATAAACACGCCCATCATCATCCTTAAACTTATCTTGGTAGTAATCGGCAATTTTGGCAATAAGACGGCGGTTTAATTGTTTTTCATGCTTTTGCATAAAGGCCGCATTTTCACCCATATTCTTTATGTCGCGGAAAAGTGAAAACACATTGTCATAACGTACTTTGAGGCTTTCAACAGAGCTAACAGGGCTTTTGAAGCCAACCCGTGTCAAAAGCCTTACGGCAGATTCAAGTTCAATCATTGGTGAAATTCGCATACTTGCACCGCCAAATTCTTCTATTTCGCAATGCATGAAAGTTTCGCGCAATTCCCTTAAACTATTATTACCAATGAAAGAGCCGATAAAAACGCCATTTTCATTAAGTGCATTTTTAATTTTTATCAAAAGCCCCGGTAAATCATTGACAAAATTCAAACCTGAATTTGCAATTATCAAATCATATTTTTGATCATCAAGCCCAAGGCTTTTTAATTGCGAAATACAATTCACCCCTGAAAAATCATTCAATGATGGTTCAATTTGTTTCAGGTTTTTGATTTTTGCATTTTCGCCAATTAAATTTTGTGAATTTGCAAACGTTTCAAACTGTCCAAGGCATGAAAAAATTTCAATGCCATTTTCAAAATCTTGAATTATTGCACTAATTGTATCAATTGCCCCTTGGGCAGCAAAATCATGAAGAAACCATGGGGTTTTTTCATGACGTGCAGTGTTTTTTATCGCGCGTTCACGGCGCGAAAGATATTTTTGCGAATCAAATATTATGTGTGGTTGCGAATCCATGTTAGACAAATATAGAAATGCGAAAAATTTCCTATCCCTTTGTTAAAAATTTTACTTCCCAGTTACATAAAACCTTAAATAGGTCTTTCTGGGCATTTGCTGATTTTATATTTCCGCCACATTCGCTTTTAAGCGATGAAATCGTAAAAATTGATGGCACGATTGAATTTGAAGAGTGGCAAAAACTTAATTTTCATTTTGGTGCACAATGCAATATTTGCGCGACCCCACTTACCGATGCGCATGGTCATCAAGATGTTTGCGCGCCATGTATTGCAGAACCACCAGAATATGACAAAGCGCGTGCGCCCTTATTATATGATGAAAATTCAAAACAATTGGTTTTGCAATTAAAACATAGCGGACGCAAAGATGGGGTGAAAACTTTCGCCAAAATGATGCATGAATGCTTTAATTGGGATGATATTGATTTAATCCTTCCAATGCCATTGCATCCAAGGCGGCTTTTTGAACGTGGATTTAATCAATCGGCATGGCTTGCCAATGAAATATCAAAACTTTCAAAAAAGCCGTGGCAATATGATAATTTGATTAGGGTTAAAAATACAAAATCGCAAAATGGCCTTTCAATTTCTGGTCGGATGCGAAATATGCGCGGCGCATTCAAAATTAAGGGGCAGGTGAGGGGGCAAAATATTTGCATAATTGATGATGTTTTCACCACAGGGGCAAGTGTTAATTCATGTGCTAAAGCTTTGAAAAAAGCGGGCGCGAATAAAGTCTATGTATTAACACTATTGCGTGTTGGACGCCCAAAAACTATTGAAGATTTTGAAACGGAAATTTTGAATGTCGCGCTTTGAAGATCAAATTAAAGATAGTTTAGACGTAAAAAAGCCGATTAAAGCTGCAATCTCAATTTCCGAGACTATTGTAATTCTTGGCATTTGGGTTTTGGTTTCGCATTTCACAATGCTTTATATAATCAAGCCGATATTATCGACCAATCCGCAAAAATTTGTTCGGGAAATGAATTTTTCGACTTATATTTTAATTTTCACCTGTCTTTTGCCTTTATCTTGTTTGTTTTTATGGCGCGGTTTTGTTCAAAAAATAAACCCCTTTAGTATTATCAATGTTGTTGGGAAATTTAGGCTTGAAAACTTTCTATTGGGTTTTGGCATTTCCGCATTAATCGTAATAAGCCTTAGTTCAATTACCGAAGCCGATATTGGGTCAAGAATTATTGTGCGTTTTTTAAGTTTGGGGTTTGTAAATTCTATTATTTTGCTTTTGTTTTATATTGTTGGTTTTTCAATACAATCGACATTTGAAGAAGCATTATTTCGCGCATCCTTTGTGCAAAATCTTCGGGCCTTGGGAATTCATATTGTAATTGCAATTCCTTTTAGCGCCTTGTTTTTTGCAATGTTCCATATGAGCAGGCAAATGCCAAATGCCATTTTCTTTGCAACATTTTTAATGGCAATTACCTTTTCTTATGCAAGTTGGCGAACACAGGGGCTTGAAACCGCAATGGGTGCGCATATTGCAAATAATATCATTATTGGCGCAATTTTTGGCAGCCTTGATAATTCACAAAGCGCAAATACCGCAATTTTCGCGGCAATTTTTTATACAATATTCTTTATTTCACTAATTGAAATTTATTTACATTTTAAAAGAACCAAAATTTCATGAATTATTTTGAAGATATATTAAAAATTCAAAGACCAATTGAACAAGATGGCGCATGGAAAAGTGGGTTAAAACACTTTTTCTATTTTGCATTTTGCTTTTTATCGGGAATGATAATTGCCGCTATTTTTGTTGCCATGGCCTCATTCATGCAATTAGATGCAGGATTTGGCGGGTTGAAACAAGAAATAGGAATAAGCCTTTTTTTTGTGCCAATCGCCTTTAGTATTACCGCCTATTTAATTATTCGCTCACGCCAAAAACATGATAAATTAGGTTGGGAAACTTTGATTGCAGATGGCAAATTGCAATTCAAATTCTTTTTATTTGGCCTTATAATTTATGTAATTTCCGTTTCAATAATAAATTGCTTTTCTGTGATTGTGCATAATGAAGTTCCAAAAAACTTTGCGCAATTCATTACATTGTATAATGATGGATTAAATGAAGAATTTGGCAAATTATCGCGTTTTTCACCATTGGGAAAAAATGCCTATATTTATTATCTAATCGCGCTTTGTATATGTATTTTTATTCAAGCAAGTACCGAAGAAATAATTTTCCGCGCAAGTTTGCCACAAAAATTTCGCCAAGTTGGAATGTCCCTTTCGGCAAGTATAATTACTTCATCCGTGATCTTTGGGCTTTTACATTATGAGGGCGGAATAGATATCAGGCCAATAATTGCCCTTACATTCGCTGGGCTTTGTTTTTGCTATGTAACAAATCGCACAAAAGGCATTGAATTAAGTGCGGGTTTTCACACTTTAAACAATATCTATGCCTTTGCGACTGGTGGTATTGTGAATAATAGCGCAATTGAAGATGTTGATTATTATCTTGTTTTTGGGCTTTATTTTTTATTGGTTATTTTGGTTGAATTATCAATTAGATTTTTTCCAAAGTTCTTTGAACGTGCCTAGAGCCTTCTGCGTTCCGATTGCATCGGAACAAGGCTCTAGATTCCTTTATTGGTCGCGTTTTTTATGGCGAAAACCGCTTCACATTTTTCGCAAAACGCTCTAGCGCCTTGGTTTTTTGTTGTTTGGATTTGGCTTTTTAGCGTTTGGCATAGTTTCCTTGCGCGCAGCGGCACGTTTTGCGCCGCGTTCTTGTGGTTTCATATTTTCGCGCATTTTCGATTTTGGTTTGTCGGCGCGCTCTTGTTTGATTGGTGCGTCTTTGGCTTTGAAAATATGTGCGATTTCGTGAAGATTGGCTTCTTTAATCGCGCCGCGCGCTAAATCACCTAAATTATATGGCCCATAAGAAAGACGAATAAGGCGATTAACTTTTAGGCCGATTGCCGCCAAAACTTTACGAATTTCGCGGTTTTTACCCTCATGTAGTACAACACGTATCCAAAGATTGCGGGTTGCATCACGCTCTAATGTTGCTTCGATTTTGCCGTATTTGACGCCATCAACTGTGATGCCTTTTTGCAATTTATCAAGTTCGTCTTGGGTAATTTCGCCAAAAGCACGTGCACGATAAATACGCGATAGACCTGTTGCAGGTAATTCCAATGTACGCGCCAACTCGCCATCATTGGTAAGCAGCAAAAGCCCTTCTGAATTCAAATCCAAACGACCAACCGAAATAACGCGGCCCAATGATTTATCAATATGTTGAAAAACTGTTTCGCGCCCATCGGGGTCAGAATGCGATGTCACCAAACCTTGCGGCTTGTGATAAATCCAAAGTTTTGTTGGTTCTTTCGCCTTAAGGCGTTCATTATCAACCATGATAATGTCTTTATCGGAAACATCCAAGGCTGGTGAATCAATCACCTTGCCATTAACTTTAACGCGCCCGTCTAAAATCCATTTTTCGGCGTCGCGGCGTGAACAAAGCCCTGCACGCGCCATAGTTTTTGCAATACGTTGTTTGTCAGTTTTTGGGGATATATCGTTCATTTCTATTCCTTTAAGATTGCGCCCATCACGGGCGGATGCGGGCGTATAAAACAAAAAATCAAAATTAGCAAATAAGTTTATTTTGGTTTTTACTTAATTAAGTGTTGACTTAATTAAATTTATGAATTACTTATTGCGAATGAATAGCATTTACGCCATTTCCGAACCCAAACGCGCCGCCATTATTTCATTATTGGCAAAGCGCGGCGCATTAAGTGCGGGTGAAATTTGTGATGAATTTGATATTTCTGCCCCTGCGGTTTCACAGCATTTAAAAGTTTTGCGCGATGCCAATTTGGTCGAGGTTAAAATCAATGCGCAAAAGCGAATTTATTCAATCAAACGCGATGGCCTCGATAGGATTGAAAATTGGGTTCATGAATTAAAGCAACAAATGGAGGGCGCGCTTGATCGCCTTGAATTATTTTTGGCGCAAGGCAAAGACCTTGATAGCTAAGGGGAGTATTATATGAGTGAGAGAGTTTTAAAAATTGAACGCATAATCAAAGCCGCCCCCGAACGCATTTGGCGCGCAATTACCGAACCAAAACTTCTAGAACAATGGTTTTGCCCAAAACCTTGGTTTGTAAAAGATGTGGTTTATGATTTAAAGGTTGGCGGCAAAGGTAGTTTAAAAATCTGTGGCCCAAATGGCGAAGAAATGCCAAATAGCGGCGTATTCCTTGCGGTTGAGCCGAATAAACGCCTTGTTTCTACTGATGCTTTTGTTGATGCATGGATACCATCAAATAATGCCTTTATGGTTTCGGAAACCATTATTGAAGATTTGGGTGATGGCACATGCCGCTATACTGCATCTGCAAGGCATTGGAATGATGAAGCACTCGAAAATCATGTGAAAATGGGCTTTTATGAAGGCTGGGGCAAGGCTGCGGATCAATTAGAAGAATTATTGGCAAATTCATAATCTAAAGGGCGGCAAATGCACGAGCGAACAATAAAAATCGAACGAATAATGAAAGCAAGCGCCGAAAGAATTTGGCGATGCTGGTGTGAACCAAAATTATTTGAACAATGGTATTGCCCCAAACCTTGGAAGGCAAAACTTATGCTTCAAGAATTGCGCAATGGCGGAAAATTACATCTTAAATTTGAAGGTCCAGATGGGGCAGGTTTTGAAAAACATGGCCTTATATTGGAATGTATTCCAAATCAAAAAATGGTTTTTACTGATGCTTTTGTAGATGCGTGGGAACCATCAAATCGCGCATTACACGTAATCTCATTCGAGCTTGAAGATTTAGGCGATGGAACAACCAAATATATTGCCAAAACTAAATATTGGAATGCAGAAGATTTTGAAGAGCAAACAAAAAATGGATACTTACAAGGCACAAATACGGCGCTAAACCAATTAGAGGAATTATTGCAAAACATCTAATAATTTTCTGTTGAAAATAATTTATTTTTCAAAATTTAAAGGCCAAAACAATGATCGATTTAATTATAGATATGCGCAAAAAAGACCTTGGCGGTGGTTTTGAGGTTGGGCGTGTTTTGCCATTTGCCAAGCGCCGAATGGTTGGCCCATTCACGTTTTTTGACCAAATGGGGCCGGTTGAATTTGCAAAAGGTATTGAAAAAAGCCTTGATGTTCGACCGCACCCGCATATTGGCCTTGCAACTTTAACCTATCTTTTTAACGGGCAAATTACCCACCGTGATAGTTTGGGAATTACCCAAGAAATCTGCCCCGAAGAAGTTAATTGGATGATTGCAGGTTCAGGCATCACACATTCCGAACGCTTTGAATATGCGCGTGCGAATGGGGCAAATCTTTTTGGCCTTCAAACTTGGATTGCATTACCAAATCATCTTGAAGAAATGCCGCCAGAGTTTCATCATTATGAAGGCGCAAATCAATTACCAATTTTTGAACAAATTGGCATTCGCGGTCGCTTAATCGCTGGTTCGTCAATGGGTAAATCATCATCGGTAAAAACCTTATCACCAATGTTCTATATCCATTGGCAATTGCAAGAAGGCCAATCAATTGCCCTTGAAAATGAATATCAAGAACGTGCAATTTATGTTGTTAGTGGCAATGTTGAAACCTGCGGGCAAATATTAAATGCGGGGCAGATGGCAGTTTTTAAATCGGGCGAAACCATTGGTATCAAGGCAATCAATAATTGTGTTTTCATGACATTGGGCGGTGAACCAATTGGCGAACGCTTTTTGTTTTGGAACTTTGTTTCATCAAGCAAGGAAAGGCTTGAACAGGCCAAAGAAGATTGGAAACAAGGGCGCATAAAACTTCCGGCGCATGATGATCAAGAATTCATCCCACTTCCTGAATAGGTATAAAATGACCAAACAATTCATAATTACAAGAGAATTTAATGCACCAATCACGCGCGTTTGGGATGCATGGGTTAATCCAAAAAAGTTTAGCGAATGGTTTGGCCCGACGGGTTTTAAATCACGCGTGAAGGAGTTTTCGCTTAAAATTGGCGGTTGTCTACATACTTGTATTTATAATGACCAAGGCGTCGAAATGTGGGGCAAGTTTGTCTATCGCGAAATTATTCCACAAAAGAAACTTTGTTGGGAACATTCATTTTCTGATGAAGATGGCAATTTAACCCGCCACCCAATGGCGCCCATTTGGCCTTTAAAATTGCTTACCAATGTTACATTTGATGATTTGGGTGATAAAACCCGCCTTACATTAACTTGGGAACCATTGGATGCAGAGCCAGAGGAAATCGCCGAATTTGAACGCGGTATAATTGATGGCCACATGAACCAAGGTTGGAATGGAACATTTATTCAATTAAATGATTTCTTGGTAATTCCCGATGCGCCATCAAATAATGGCTATATTTTTGATACAAATGTGATGGATTGGTGGGAATTTGCCAATCAGAAGCTTAAAATCTGTAGTGCTCCAAATGGCATTTCATTCGTTCTTTCCGAAATTTCCCCATCACCTGATAGTGTGCATCATATTCATGAAGGGTTTGAATGTATTTATATTCTTGAAGGCAGCGTGATTTCAAATGGTGAAACCTTTGTTGCGGGGCAAGGCTTTATTGCCAATAAAGGCAGTGAACATCATGAATTTAGAACGCAGACGGGTGCAAAATTTATTGTTGTAAATTCTAAAAACTAGAAAAGATTGTACTAAAGAATTATATTTTTCGCACTTGCAAAATATTCTCAAAAGCTTTATCGGAATTTTGTGTTTGGTTGCCCGAAAGGGCATTAATAGGGAAGTTAGATAGCTAACGCTGCCCTCGCAACTGTGAATGGATAGTTTTAATCGTGATACCACTGCGCAAGCGGGAAGGTGATTAAAATGATGACCCAAAGCCAGGAGACCTGCCAAGCCAGTCGTTCTTTCATTCGGGCGAGGTGTACCGTGTGATCAAGGAAAACCCTTTTTGGGCATCCTCTGTGTGGCGACATGTCTTGGGTCGCTTATGCAAAAACATTTGCGCCCCTTAATGTTAAAAAGGGGAAAATATGAAAAATATTATCACAATCCTATTGGCAAGTTCGGCTTTTATACCCGCAATATCTTATGCGGCAAATTCCGAAGAAGTTGTCATAACTGCATCACGCAAACCACAATCAATAAATAAAGTTGGTCAATCAATAAGCGTTTTAAACGCTGAAGATATTAAATCCTCACAGGCCATTCAAATACCTGAATTATTAAGAAGCATTCCGGGTGTTACAATCACGCGAACTGGCGGCCCTGGAAATTCGGTTTCGGTAAAATTACGCGGCGCGCAATCTTATCAAACCGTTGCAATGGTTGATGGCGTTAAACTAAGTGATCCATCGGCACTACAATGTGATTTCAACCTTGGCACTTTAATGGTTGGCAATATAGAGCGCATCGAAGTTGTGCGCGGTGCGCAATCTGTGCTTTGGGGCTCGCAAGCCATTGGTGGGGTAATTAACATGATTACCAAAGCGCCAACGCAAAAACTAAATGCCAATCTTCAGGGTGAATATGGTACTTATAATACGCAAAATTATGTTGGAAATATATCGGGCAAAATTGGCAATTTAAGCGCTTCATTGGGGGCAAATTATTTTGATACCAATGGCTATTCATCATTCACCGAATGGCGCGGTGGTAAGGAAAAAGATGGTGCACATAATTTTGGGGCAAATACCAAATTAAAATATGAATTTTCAGATGCAATATCGCTTAATCTAATGGGTTTTTATACTGATAGCGATGGCGAATTTGATAATTTTGGTTCTGATGCATTAAATACCCAAAGTGCAAAAATTGGCATTGGTTATATTGGCCTTAATGGAAATGCTTTTGACGGCAAATTGCAAAACCAATTGGGTTATTCTTACACAAAAACCAACCGCAGCTATTATTATCCATCTTTTTCTTCACGTTATAATTATGAAGGCAGAGTGGATAGATATAATTATCAGGGTAATTTGAACCTTAGCGATGATTTTGGTGTGGTTTTTGGCGCTGAAAGTGAAAAATTCGACTATTTAATCGATAGTGGTTTTTCAAAAGTCACCAAAGACATGAAAACAGATAGTTTGTTTATCCAAGCCAATGCAAACCCTATAAAGCCATTAAATATCGCTGCAGGGCTTCGTAATGAAC
>JAPUEP010000161.1 GCA_027492515.1 Hyphomonadaceae bacterium | reverse complement strand
AACAACGTCACCCTGTCCTAAAATGCGCCCCGCGATACGATGGGCATCAAAAGTGTCAATGCCGTCAATTTTTTCGCCAATACCCAAAAATTTAATTGGCAAACCAGTGACCGCGCGCATTGAAAGCGCCGCGCCACCGCGACCATCACCATCGGCACGGGTTAAAACGATACCAGTTAAAGGTAATCTTTCATGGAAACGCTGTGCAGTTTCAACCGCATCTTGGCCTGTCAAACTATCGGCAACCAACAAGATTTCAGAAGGCTGGGCGATATTTGCAACATCTGCGGCCTCTGCCATCATGTCTTCATCAATTGATGTGCGGCCCGCCGTATCAAGGATTAGAACGTCAAAACCGCCCAAACGTGCCGCAGTCATGGCGCGTTTTGTAATATCGCGCGGCATTTGACCCGCGATAATCGGAAGGCTTTCAACTTCTGCCTGTTTTGCCAATATTGCCAATTGCTCTTGCGCGGCAGGGCGGCGAACGTCTAACGATGCCAATAAAACTTTTTTACGCTCTTTGGTGCGCAAACGAAGTGCAAGTTTGGCGGTGGTTGTGGTTTTACCCGAACCTTGCAAACCTGCCATCATAATGATTGAAGGCGGCGATGTTATATTTAATGGTGCAGGTTCTTCATTACCGCCCAAAGTATCAACAAGTGTATCATGCACAATTTTAATAACTTGCTGCCCTGGTTTTACGGCGCGAATTACACGCTCACCGACGGCTTCTTCTTTGACTTTATTGATGAAAGTGCGAACAACAGGAAGCGCAACGTCAGCCTCTAATAAAGCGACGCGAATTTCGCGCATTGCAGCCTCGACGTCCTTTTCCGAAAGCGCACCGCGACCGGTAAGCCCATCAAAAATCCCGCCAAGTTTATCCGTTAAGCTATCAAACAAAGCCATTCATCCATTCAAACAGGCGCAACGCAAAACACCCCGCAGGGCGATAACGCTGTGCGGGGGGACCACTCCACCTCATTCCTTTAACCCCTCAATTTGTCGAGGGAGGTTCCCGTGTAGATATGGTTTGTTTGGCAATTGGCCGAAATATATGGGGGCTTTAGCTTAAAAGGGTGCAAGAGTCAAACTTAAGTGCAACAAATCCGCATTCCCCCTCGACAAAGCCCCCTAAATTGGACTAGTGAAAGGGGGAATTTGCATTTTCGTAATTGGAAGAATCATGACGCAATTGGTTACTGTTTTTGGCGGCTCTGGCTTTGTTGGTAAATATGTTGTGCGCGCTTTGTGCAAGGCGGGTTATCGCGTTCGCGTTGCAATGCGCCGCCCACATCTTGGCAATGATTTACGCGTTATGGGCGCGGTTGGTCAGGTGCAATTGGTTCAAGCCAATGTTAAAAACCCTGAATCTGTTGCCCGCGCATTAGAAGGCGTTGATGCAGTAATTAATTTAGTTGGCCTTTTAAGCGAAAAAGGAAGCCAAACTTTCCATAATGTGGTTGAAGAAGGCGCAAAAAATGTTGCCGAGGCGGCAAAGGCTGCCAAAATCAAAAAATTCATCTTTATGTCTGCAATTCATAATGATGAAAGCGGCTCTAAATATGCGCAAACCAAGAGTGCGGCGGAAAATGCGGTTAAATCTGCAATTTCATCGGCAACAATTATTCGCCCAAGTGTGATTTTTGGTGTTGAGGATGATTTCTTCAATAAATTTGCGGCAATGTCACGCCTTACCCCAATCATGCCATTGATTGGTGGTGGCAAAACTTTGTTTCAGCCTGTTTATGTTAATGATGTTGCATCGGCCTTTGTTGCGGCTTTGCAAAATCCGAAGGCAGAGGGCAAAACTTATGAACTTGGTGGCCCTGAGACTTATTCTTTTGAACAAATTATCAAATATATTCAAAAAGAAATTTGCCGCCCACGCCTATATGTAAATATCCCACTTGGCCTTATGCAATTTGGCGGCTCTATTTTAGATGCATTATTCCGCATCAACCCATTTGCCGAACCACCATTCACAGGCGATCAAATGAAATTGCTTAAATATGATAATGTGGTTGGCGCAAAATCTTTGGGCTTTAAAGATTTAGGCATTAATGAAACCACAAGCGTTGAAGCAATCACCCCAAGCTATCTTTACCGCTTCAGACCACATGGACAGTTTGAACCGCGGGTTGTTGGTTAATAGCGACTTTGTAAAAGCACAAACCAAGGTTTTGCATTCAATCGGCAATTTTGCTTTTTACAAATTTTGTCACCTTCAGTCTTTAAGGTTTCGGCATCGTCATAATTACTTGGCGCGAGTGTTTTGTTATGCCTATCAAGGTTTAATATCTTTTTGGTGACGCTTTGTTGAACGTTTCCGCCAATAACTTCAATTTCGTTTTTATCATTATCAATCGAACTTATAATATCGCAATGTGTGTTTTTAAGCTTTTCGTCATCGCCATAAAAATAGATTTGTGCCGCTTCTTGAAATGAATCACTAAGGCTATATTTTTTGAATGTTGTTGCTGTTCCAAGGCGCACATAACATATCATATCACCAATTCTGGGCTTGGCTTTTGATGGGTCACAGGCACGATAACGACCATAATTTGGGTTTGACACATTATTTTCAATTTCACCTTTTGCCGTTAGATAGGCCTCTTTGATATAATTTGAATGCCTTGAACTTAGGCGAAAATTTAAGGCTTGCGGTTGTATTGATTGCACGCGTTCAATCGCGATTTTGTGCATTGCAGATATAAAAGTTCCAGACCATGGGGCATCGATAATTGATGCCCTATTGATTGCATCACTTATGATGATTTTATCTTCTTCGCTTAATTCAGGTGATGAATTTATCTTGGCAATAAGTTTTTGCGCCGAATTATTATTATCGCCAATTATTCCGCCTGTTTGACCGTCTGCATCCATAAAGTCATGGTTTTTATAGGAATATGGGCGAAATCTATCATTTGCCAATTTCCCGTCAAAAAGTATCATCCAATAACGATAAACATTATACCACGGGGCTTCTTTATTTATTTTTGCGCCGCCTGAAACCAATTCGTTGGTTTCACCTTCTGCGCCGCCAAAAATTGATAATTTTCCATCATTATCGATAGTTTGGTGTTCAAAATTTTGCCATTCCTCAATTGCCGCTTGGTTTAATTGGGTTGCGAAAGTACCTATTCCAGTTTTTGAACCAATTTCACATTGTTTTTCATTATCAAACTTTGTTATATTTTCTGTCGTCTGTGCAAATGCAAAATTGCTATAAAATACGTTTGCAAATGCACCAAATAATAAGAAATTGATTTTGTAATTACTCACTTACTCAACTCCTTCATCGCGCTATCTAACCCTGCGATTGTCATGGGGAACATTCGGTTTGCGCCTATTAATTGGCGCATAATTTGGGTTGATTGACTATATTCCCAATATTGTTCGGCGGTTGGGTTTATCCAAATAAGGTGGGGGAATTTATCAATCATGCGCTTCATCCAAATTGCGCCTGCTTCTTCGTTAAAATGCTCAACCGAGCCGCCTTGGTAGGTGATTTCATAAGGGCTCATGGCGGCATCGCCAACGAAAACTATTTTATAATCGGGGCCATATTTGTGAAGAATGTCATAAGTTGAAATACGTTCATTTTGGCGGCGTTTATTATCTGTCCAAACGCTTTCATAAAGGCAATTATGGAAATAATAATGATCCATATGCTTAAATTCGCTTTTGGCGGCAGAGAATAATTCTTCGCAAACTTTGATGTGATCATCCATCGACCCACCAATATCAAACAGCAAAACCACTTTTACCGCATTTCGCCTTTCGGGGCGCATTATGACATCAAGATAGCCATTATGGGCGGTTTTTGAAATTGTTCCCGCCAAATCCAATTCATCATGCGCACCCGTTCGCGCCCATTTTCTAAGGCGGCGCAGGGCAACTTTTATATTTCGTGTGCCGATTTCAACATTTTCATCAAGATTTTTAAATTCGCGCTTTTCCCAAACTTTTAATGCGCGCCTGTGCGTTGATTGACCACCAATGCGAATACCTTCGGGATTATAGCCGCCATTGCCAAAGGGCGATGTGCCGCCCGTTCCAATCCATTTATTGCCGCCTTGATGCCTTTCCTTTTGCTCTTCAAGGCGTTGTTTTAGGGTTTCCATTAATTTTTCCCAACCGCCAAGGCTTTCAATTTGATTTTTCTCTTCTTCGGAAAGGAATTTTTGGGCAAGTATTTGCAGCCATTCTTCGGGTATTTCGGCGCTTATTTCGCCATCCACACCCTGCACACCTTTGAAAACTTTGCCAAAAATTTGGTCAAACCTATCAAGGTATTTTTCATCCTTAATCATTGATGTGCGGGCGAAATAATAAAAATGCTCTATATCCGTTGGAATAACGCCCTTTTCCAAACCCTCAAGCAGCGCCAAATATTCCTTTAAAGTGACAGGCAATTTGGCATTTCGAAGTTCAGTAAAGAAATTTAATAGCATTTTTAAATCTTATAGTTTTTATATTGGTTTGCAAATTGGTTTTGCGCCTTGTTATCATTTTGCGAATGATTATATTTAGCAAATGAAATTTCAAAACACCTATGCTGCATTGGGGCACAAATTCTGCGCCCATCAATTACCAACACCTGTTGCAAACCCCCGCCTTATAAAATTCAATGATGAATTGGCGGCTGATTTAAGTGTTGAATTTTTAAAAGATAATGAAGCGCAGTTTTTATCAGGCAATAAAATCCCTGATGGATGCGAACCTATTGCACAGGCATATGCAGGGCATCAGTTTGGGCATTTGAATATTTTGGGCGATGGGCGCGCAATTTTACTTGGTGAAATAGAGACCCCAAATGGCCTTTTTGACATGGTTTTGAAAGGCGCAGGGCGAACACCATATTCACGCGGCGGTGATGGGCGCGCCGCCCTTGGCCCAGTAATGCGTGAATATTCTGTTTCAGAAGCCATGAATAAATTAGGCGTGCCAACCACGCGTGCTTTAGGCTTTATTTTAACAGGCGAACACATAATGCGTGAGGAGATATTGCAAGGCGCAGTGCTTACCCGCATTGCGCAAAGTCATATTCGCGTCGGAACATTTGTATATTTTGCCGTACACCGCGAATTTGGTGCACTTAAACAATTGGCGGATTATGTGATTAAGCGCCATTATCCAGATGCGCAAACTTATGCGCATTTGCTACAAATGATTTGCACAAATCAGGCCAAATTAATCGCAAAATGGATGTCGATTGGCTTTATTCATGGGGTGATGAATACGGATAATATGGCAATATCAGGTGAAACAATTGATTATGGCCCATGCGCCTTTATGGATGAATATAATCCAGCCCAAACCTATTCATTCATTGATAAACGTGGGCGTTATCAATATCAAAACCAGCCCGCAATTGGCGCATGGAATCTTGCACGCCTTGCGGAGGCTTTCTTGCCACTTTTGGATGAAAATCAAGAAAAAGCGGTTGAAATTGCCAATGAAATTATTGCAGGTTTTCAAAATGAATATCAAAAATGCTGGCTAAATGAATTTGCGCAAAAAATTGGAATTGAAAATCCAAAGGCCGAAGATGCCGATTTAATAAATCAATTTTTGGCAATCTTGCAGGAACACAATCTTGATTTCACCAATTCATTCATTGATTTGGGTAATGATAATTTAGCAAGCGCAATCTTTGGCGATTTTTTATATGAGTGGGAAAACCGCGTAAACAGGGTTAAAGCGCGCGAAATTATGAAACAGACAAACCCGCAAATTATCCCACGCAATCACCATATCGCAAAAGCGATTGAGGAAGGTGAAAATGGCGATTTTTCAAACATGGAAAGACTTATAAACGCCTATTCAAAGCCGTTTGAATATAATGAATCCTATCAAGATTTATATTCATTACCGCGCGAAATTGAACGCGTTGAAAATACATTTTGCGGGACTTAAGAAATTATTTCAAAGTCACCAATTTTAAACGCCAATGCGCCATTTTGAAATTGGATTGCCAAAAGGTCATTTTCAATGATTTTGAAATCTAAAACCTTATTTCCAACAAATTGAAACACCTCATCAATAAGCCATAATATTTGTGTGTGCATACTCATGCCCGATGGGCAATCAAAGCTTCGGGGTTCTATTGTTATGCTTGAAATTTTTGTAAGTTTAATTTGGCAATTTTCATTGGCTTCGAAGTAAAATTTTATATCATTTTTTGAAAATGCAATTTGGCATAAAGTGCCGTCACTTAAAAACTTACTTATTGTTTCAGAATTAATGCTCATTTGGTCTTGCTTCCAGCAACAATTATAGGCGCATCATAAACGCCCTCATAACTTAAATAATAAGTTGCAAAAGTGCCAAGCCAATGGCCACCTTCATAATGTTCACCCGTTATGAAAGGTAATGACGCATCGGCATGGGCTTTGGCGGCTGCCATAAGGGATTTATAACGCCCCGAATTTTGCTCATTTAGATATGAAGCAATAATATTCATTTTCGCAGCGCGCGATAAATTCAAACCATCCAAATGCGCGATTTTCGGATCAGAGCGGTCCGATACTTTGGCGGGAATTAGCCAATCAGATTTTCCATTATTTGGGATTTGCGGCAAAAATTTCACAAGCCATTTATTATATTCATTTTTCGGCATAATCCTTGCCATTAGTGCCGCTTCTTCAAGGCATGGGCTTAGGAAGGCTTCGCCATCGGGTTCATAATTAAGCGGGCATTTAACGTCATTTTTATAATATTTCATTGCCCTTTCTTTGATTAGATTTTGTAATTCAATATCGTTGGCAACCTGTGCCCAATCATAAGAAAGGCTTAGGCCAAAGGCGGTTTGCGAATGCTCACCTGTGCGAATTGGATAATCAAGTTTTGGAAGCCATGCGGCAATTTTATCGCGCGCGGCTTTGGCAAGGGGTGAATAAATCGGCTGTAAATCCTTTATTTGTTTAACTGGCGAAACCCTAAGCTCTTTATCAAGCATCAATGCCCATGCAAGGCCATAAGGGCGTTCAAATGATGCGCGCCCTGGTGTTTTCAAATATTCAACTTCTTTGGCAATATTTTCGGGTGTGATTGATTTTTGCAAAGCCGCCAAAGCATCATTGAAAAAAACAGGCTTGCCACTTTCATAGTGATATTCAGATACTTTCGCCAAAAGCCAGTGACCATGAACCGATGAATGCCAATCAAGACAACCAAAAAACGCAGGGTATAATTCATGCGGCTCTTTGGCATCCTGTGCTGAATTTAAAGTATGACTTATGTGATTTGGATATTCTTGTTTAACGCATTTCAAGGCAAGATTGGCAAAATTTTGTTTCCATGCATCTTGTGCAATTGCGTTTGCAGAAAAAGAAACGCTAAACAATGCCGCAACTAAAACAATTGATTTTTTCATTTTTAAAATATCCATAATTTGACAGATTTTTATAGTTTTCTTTATGCCTTTTGCCATTTCATGATTAAAAACCATGGCATTCTTGTTATATGGCTAGTATATTCATCACTTGCGCCAATTGGCAATGGTTCATCAAAAAATTTAAGACTTAGGCCGTTTTCCAAAAAGCATTTCATATATGATGATAATGGGCGATGGTAATTTTTTATTTTAATTCCGCACCATTCTTCCCAGCTTTCGCTTTCAATCATGTAATCATCAAGGGCATAAAATTTCTTATTCCCCATTATATCTTTTTGCCAACCGTGTTTTGCGCCCGCTGTGTTCATTGGGGTCATATTCACAATTATCAAATCACCTTGCGGCTTTAAAACCCGCACCATTTTATTGATTGCTTTTTTATAATCAGGAATATCAATTAGAGAGAGGCAGGCGATTACCATATCAAAGCTATTATCTTCGAATGGCAAATCTTCAGCGCCACATTCAATATATTGACCCGCACTATCTAATTCACGGGCACGGGCAATAAGGGATTTGGTTGGGTCAATTCCGGTTGCTTTAATCCCTTTTTGCGCCAGAAAACGGCACAAACGCCCCTCGCCACAACCAACATCAAGCGCATTTTGATAATTCTGCTCGTCAATAAGTTTTGAAAGCGCAGGATCAATCACAAACTGCCGCCCCTTATCGCCAGTTACCCCATTTTCGCCCATACTCTTAATCCAAGCCTGCGCCGATTCTTCCCACCCGTTTGACATAAACCCTCCAAGACTAAATAGCCCGCCAATGGCGGGCTATTTCAAATATAAATGTGGCTAAATTTTGAAAACCACGCTTTTCAAAATTTAGTCTCTACTTAAAACCAAATTGCTGAGTGAGGCCGAAGGCCGAGGGTGGCAATTTGAATTATTATGTTTGTCTTTCCACCATCATTTTTTTCAATTCAGCAATCGCCTTGGCAGGGTTTAGGCCTTTCGGGCAAACTTGCGCGCAATTCATAATTGTATGGCAGCGATATAGGCGGAACGGATCTTCAAGATTATCCAAACGTTTGCCAGTTTCTTCATCGCGCGAATCAATAACCCAACGATAAGCCTGTAGCAATGCCGCAGGGCCAAGATATCTATCACCATTCCACCAATAAGATGGGCAAGAAGTTGAACAACATGCACAAAGGATACATTCATACAAACCATCAAGTTTTGACCTATCCTCAGGGCTTTGAAGCCATTCGGTTTCAGGCACAACAGTTACGCTTTGAAGGTGTGGTTCGATTGTTGCATATTGTGAATAGAAATTGGTTAAGTCAGGAACCAAATCTTTGATAACATCCATATGCGGAAGCGGCGAAATATTAACCGCTTTACCAGTGCATTCAGCGTGACCTTTGGTGCAGGCAAGTGTGTTATTGCCATCAACATTCATCGCGCAAGAACCGCAAACCCCCTCGCGGCAAGAACGGCGGAAGGTTAGGGTTGAATCAACATTATCTTTAATCCAGATAAGTGCATCCAAAACCATCGGACCACATGCATCTTTAGGAACGTCAAAACTATCCCAACGCGGATTTTCACCACTTTCAGGGTCATAGCGATAGATGCGGAAAGTACGAACGTCTTTCGAATAACCTTCTGGTGCGGGCCAATGCTTACCTTGTTTGATGCGCGAATTGGCGGGAAGTGCAAACTCAACCATTATTTTCCCCTAAATTAATGTCTTTTTCTTTAGAGATTTAGGCGAATTTGTAAACCCCAAATTGTTACCAAAGCATGAAATCATCATAAGACTTTCGGGCGATATTACATAAAATTATAGCTTACTTGGTTATATAACTAGGCACGTTTTTAATTTGCACTTGTAATTCCAATAATTACGGATAATTTTAACTTGTTTAAATGGGCATAATAATGAATTCAAAAATTGAGGCATATTTTAGCAAACCCCGAAAATGGCAAGCCGAAGAAAATAAATTGCGCGAAATTGCCTTATCCTGTGGCCTTGATGAAGAATATAAATGGATGCACCCATGCTATACTTTGGGTGGGGCACATATTGTTCTAATTCACGGCTTCAAAGATTATTGCGCATTTTTATTTATGAAGGGGGCATTATTAAAGGACGAACAAGGAATTCTTATTCAACAAACCGAAAACGTTCAAGCAAGGCGGCAAATAAGATTTACAAATTTGGATGAAATAGAACGCCTAGGCAATGCAATCAAATCCTATATTATGGAAGCCATAGAAATAGAAAAATCAGGCGCAAAAGTTGAAATGAGCAAAAGCAAGAATTTGGATTATCCCGAAGAATTTATCCAAGCCCTTGATGAAAACCCCGCCCTCGCCGAAGCCTTCGATGCCCTAACCCCAGGCCGCAAACGCGGTTACAATCTATATTTCACAGGCGCCAAACAAAGTGCAACCCGCTCAGCAAGAGTTGAAAAATGCATTCCAAAAATATTGGCAGGTAAGGGGTTGGATGATTGATGAAATTAAACAAATCCCAAATTGTTCACAAATTAAAAGTAACTTCTTTCGTTTTTGTAATAGCAATAATTCAAACCCTTATTTGGTTTGAATCAATAAGACTTTTGATAATTGAGACCAAAAAGGCAAAAGGGTTGTTATATGGTGCAGAGATATTTTTGTTTACATATTATTATTTTATGATTGCCGCCATTACATGCGCAATTCCGATTGTTTTTTATTTTTACGCCAAAATATTCAAACTTAGAATGCTTGAAATTAAAACTTCATGGATTTTGGGGAAATTAAGAAGTATAAATTTCACCTTTTTTCTTATGATTGTTGGCTTTTTTGTAATTTCCTTTACTACCCAATGGGAATTTTTAGAACAATTTGCTGATTACTTTTTCAATCCATAGTTTTTTAGCTCAATTTCAAATTTCATAAGTCTCTAGTTTTAGCCTTTAAGTCACCCACCAAAAAACCCCCAAGGGACTTGGGGGTTTTTCTAAAATATGATGTCATTAAAAATCAAAAACGACGCTTTTTGATTTTTTATATCCGCTTGAATCCAAAAGCCCGAGTGAGCGGCGTAGCCGCGAGGGTGGGCTTTTAAATCCTATTCGATAACGCCAGCAACAACGCCTGCGCCAACTGTACGGCCGCCTTCGCGGATTGCGAAGC
>JAPUEP010000160.1 GCA_027492515.1 Hyphomonadaceae bacterium | reverse complement strand
TTGGGCCGCTTTCATACTTCTTAAATATGATAAATGACCAATTATATTATTTTTAAAACTTTCACTTCCTGAATTTGAAACTTTATAATCACCCTTACATCTGCCTATCACGCCAATTTGCGCGAAATATGCCCACATTCGAAAATCGTAAGAATTTGGCAAAACCTTATTTGATGGCGGTGCTAAAAATGCATTACATTCAAGATTTTTACCAATATCATCATATTTAAGGCCTTCAAGATTTATACGCGCATATTTTGGTAAATCATTGTTTTTGAAGCCTTCAATTGATTTAATTTTTATTTTTGCCCGCTGCGCCCCATAAGTTGAACGATTTATGGAAATTATTTCCCCTGATATTTTTGCATCATATAAAATTCCACTTAAAATTGGTGCTTCTACCTGTTTGATGCGAAATTTTGCACTTATAAAACCGCAATCAGCAATCAATAACATAAACACAAATAAGATAAGTGAGTGTAATCTAATCGAATTTGATTTGTTGGAATTAATCATAAATATGATTAAAATTGCAAACAGAACAAATGCCAAATAAATCGCATTATTTATTGGTGACAAAGAATAAAAACTTATTGCAATGGCGGCGCCACAACCGAATAAAAACGGTGCAAACAAAATAATTCTATTTTTTTCTTTTCTTGTTATTTCAGGTGCATTAATTTGGAAAAAAAGCCATAAATTTGTAAAAAATGTTGTGGCATTATTAATTATCTGCGATTTTAGCTTTAAAGCCGCATTTTCATCAGGCATAGCCAATTTATTAATAGAATGGCATTTTAAAGACATGAATTCAGACAATTCGCAAAATAAAATTGTTACACGCTTTGCACCGTCACCAACAGGTTATTTACATATTGGTGGGGCGCGAACTGCATTGTTCAACTATTTATTCGCAAAGCGCAATGGCGGAAAGTTCCTTCTTCGCATTGAAGACACAGATCGGGAGCGTTCAACCGAACAAGCCGTTGATGCAATTTTATATGGTCTTGATTGGCTTGGTCTTAATGCCGATGAAAAGCCAATTTTCCAATTTGAACGTGCCGACCGCCATGCACAAATCGCACATGAATTGGTAAAAAAAGGCAAAGCATTCAAATGCTTCATGACTGAAGAAGAAACCAATTCACAACGTGAAATTGCAATGTCAGAAGGCCGTGCATTAAGAAGCCTTTGGCGCGATAAAGACGGCAATGGTGAAGGCAAATATGTTGTTCGCCTTCGTGCGCCTGATGATGATGCACAAATAATTATTGATGATAAAGTTCAAGGCAAAGTAACAACAAAAGGCCGAAATATTGATGATTTGGTTCTTTTACGTTCAGATGGAACGCCAACTTATATGCTTGCGGTCGTGGTTGACGATTATGACATGGGAATCACGCACATTATTCGCGGTGATGACCATTTAACCAATGCTGCGCGTCAAAGTGTGATTATCGATGCAATGGAATGGCAAAGGCCGATTTATGCCCATATTCCATTGATTCATGGTGATGATGGTAAAAAACTTTCGAAACGTCACGGCGCGCTTGCGGTTGGCGAATATGAAAATTTTGGTTATCTACCAGAAGCAATGCTTTCGTATTTATTACGTCTTGGCTGGTCAAAAGGTGATTTAGATATTGTTCCAATGGATGAAGCGGTTAAAATTTTTGACCTCGAAGGACTTGGTAAAAGCCCTTCAAGGCTTGATTTTGCAAAACTTGCACAGGTTAATTCGCATTTCATAAAAATCGCGGATGATAAAAGACTATTAGATTTGGCATTAAAATTTGCACCGTCAAAAAGCCAAGTTTTTAATGATGACCAAATCCAAAAAATATTAGCCACAATTCCATTTGTTAAAGAGCGTGCAAAAACAATTATTGATTTGATTGATTTAACCGAATTTGCATGGCGTCAAAGCCCAATTGAAATCAATGAAAAAGCGCAAAAACAAATTCAAAATGATGAAAATAATATAATTGACGAAGCCATAAAAAGTCTTAAAGAAGTTGATGATTGGAATGGCGACAATATTAAAGAAGTTATTCACAAAATTGCCGAAAATAAAGGCTTAGGATTGGGTAAAATTGGGCCGATTATACGTGCTGCTGTAACTGGTGGGTTAATTGCACCAGATATTCATATTACTTTAGCATTAATCGGTAAGAATGAGACTTTAGTAAGACTTGAAGCAGCGCGCAAATAATGCTTGAGAAAGCTGTTAAAAGTCATATATGGCAATTGAGTTTTTAGGGGATAGAATATGGAAAGCAAAGCAAAACCAAATGGCTCCGCCACCTTAGAAGTTAATGGTAATAAAATTGAATTACCAGTGTTTTCAGGTTCAACTGGTCCTGATGTAATCGATATACGTAAATTATACGCGCAAACTGGTATGTTTACTTATGATCCAGGTTTTACATCGACTGCATCATGCGAAAGCCAAATCACTTATATCGATGGTGATGCGGGTGTTTTGCTTCATCGCGGCTATCCGATTGACCAATTGGCGGAAAAATCAAATTTCTTGGAAGTTTGCTATTTGCTTTTAAAAGGTGAATTACCAAGCATTGGCGATTTTGCAGATTTCAAAACTACTATTACACGCCACACAATGCTTCATGCGCAATTTGATCGCTTCTTTGAAGGCTATCGCCGTGATGCGCATCCAATGGCGGTTATGGTTGGTACAGTTGGTGCATTATCTGCCTTCTATCATGATAGTTTGGACATTAATGACCCTGTTCAACGCATGATTACACAGCATCGTTTGATTGCAAAAATGCCAACAATTGCGGCACGTGCATATAAATATTGGATTGGCCAACCTTTCGTTAGCCCGCGCAATGATTTAGATTATGCTTCTAACTTCCTGCGCATGTGCTTTGCAGTACCTGCCGAAGATTATGTGGTTAATCCTGTTCTTGCAAAAGCGATGGATAAAATCTTTATTCTTCACGCTGACCATGAGCAAAATGCATCAACTTCAACTGTTCGTTTGGCTGGTTCTTCTGATGCAAATCCATTTGCATGTATCGCGGCGGGCATCGTTTCACTTTGGGGCCCAGCACATGGCGGCGCAAACGAAGCATGTTTGAAAATGCTTGAAGAAATTGGAACAAAAGAAAATATCCCGGCTTTCATCGAAAAAGTTAAGGATAAAAATTCTGGCGTTAAACTTATGGGCTTTGGTCACCGTGTTTATAAAAACTATGACCCACGTGCAAAAGTTATGCAAAAAGCGTGTCATGAAGTATTCAAAGCAGTTGGCGTTCAAGATGATCCATTGCTTGAAATTGCGGTTGAATTGGAAAAAATCGCACTTTCTGATCCATATTTCATCGAACGTAAATTGTATCCAAACATTGACTTCTATTCAGGTATCACGCTTCGTGCGATGGGCTTCCCTGTTGAAATGTTCACTGTATTGTTCGCTTTGGCACGTACAGTTGGTTGGATTTCACAATGGACAGAAATGAACGAAGATTCAGCGCAAAAAATTGGCCGTCCACGTCAATTATATACTGGCGCAACAACACGTGATTATGTTCCGTCTGATAAACGCTAAGATATAAGACATTTAATGATTAAGCCCCGATTTTTCGGGGCTTTTTTTATTGCAAGAGTAGGTTTACAGCGCGAACTGCGGTTGTGTCGGAACCTTGCCCCATTTTCTTAAGCGCATTATTTTGCGCATCAATTTGGGCAAATCTATTTTCTGAATTTTCCAAAATGTTCAAAATGTAATTTGATATATTTTTTTCATTCAAATCATTTTGAAGAAACTCAGGCGCTATTTCTTTATCCGCCGCAACATTTATCAACGTTACATATTTTGATTTAAGCAAAAAATTACGCGCGATAAAATAAGTAAGGCCATCCAAACGATACCCAACACAAAATGGAACCCCCGCAAGCCCAATTTCAGTTGTAACAGTTCCAGAACAAGCCATCGCAACATCCATTGATGCAAAGGCATCGGCTTTTTCCGTTTCTTCAAGAATCATCCAATTAAAGCCGCAATCATTGTGAAACGGCATAATCATATCGCGCACGTTTTTTGCCGCGATTGTTACAAATACTGCATCATTAAATTTAGAAGCGATAATTTTAGCGGCATTTATAAAATCAGGTAAGACATTCGTAATTTCTTTTTTACGTGACCCTGGCAAAATGCCGATAATTTTTTTTGCGCTTAGATTATGCTTCTTAATAAAATTATCTTTATTGCCAATTATTGCGCGCCCAATTGCAGGATTTCCAACAATCTGGGTTTTTATTCCCAATCCTTCATAATATGGCAATTCAAAATCATGAATACACCAAATTTCATCAAAGGTTTTGGCAAGGGTTTTTGCACGCCCTGCACGGGTTGCCCAAACCTGTGGGCCAACAAACTTTATAAGCCGTGTGCTAGGTGAATATTTTTTTATTGCGCGCGCCGCACGTAGGTTAAACCCCCATGAATCAATCAAAACGGCAGCATCGGGTTTGAATTCTTGCGCTAAAATTCCAACTTCATCAGCCCGTTTAACCGCAGTTTTCCATGCCCCTAAAGCCTCAACAAGGCCAAGTATAGCAAGACCATCAAGTGAAATTTCACTTTTAACACCAAGCTTTGCCATCCTATCAAGGCCAACACCACGAATTTGAATATTTGGTGATTTATCGCGTAATGCTTGAATAAATTCTGCGCCCAATTCATCGCCTGATGGTTCGGCAGCAACAATAAGAATTTTATTAATATTATTCATCATCAATATCTTTGCCATCAAAACCATATATGAACATATTATTTTCATTCGCGGCTTTAATTAATTCTATCTTTTGTGAAATTAGGCCAGCGCCAGCCTCTATTGCAATGCCTTTTAAATTTGCATTTTTTGCATTTTTAAACGTCTCAAGACCGATAACAGGAAGGTCAATTCTTTTGTCTTGTATTGGTTTAGCAGCTTTTAATAAAATACCGTGGCGATCTTCAATTGTGCCAATCAAATGACTTGGAAGGTTTTTGATACGCGATAACATCATATCTGTGCCTTCTTGCGCTTCTATTGCAAGTACATTGCCATCGTTAATTACGATTGCCTGACCTATATCAAACCGACCAGTTGCGCGAACAATTTTTGCCGCCTTTTTTATATCTTCAAGATCATTTGGACTTGGGACAATTTCACCCAATATTCCAACCGGTGCCAAGAGGCTTTGTAAAATGGTTTCAGGGCCAACAATTTCAATATTGTTATTTTCAAATTCACCAAGAACGGTGCGCATTATCGCGTCATCACCTTTTTTTGCTGACAATAAAATTTTCGGCAATATTTTAAGGCCAACAGCATCGAATGCAATTTTACTGAAATCAGGGCGCTTTACATAGCCAGCAATGGCAAGTTTTTTTATATTATTTTCTTTGACAATTTTGATGATTTTGCCAATTTCGCCAATTCCAACAATATTGTTTGAAATTTCAATTACATTCGCATCACTAATACCATTTAGTGCAATCACGTATAGATTGATATTATTTTCGCGTGCATTAATTATGATTTCATGGGCCAATGCGCCAGATCCAGCGATAAAGGCAAAATCATAAATATTTTTATCCATCTTAATCTCGTGGCAAGCAAAGCGGCCTTGAAGTTTCCACTTTTACAAAATTTATAATTTCCATAGCCTCTGGGATATTTGCAAATCTTTCGATTACGTCGTCAATACGCTCTTGCAATGTGCCTTCTTCGGCAAATAGCATACGATAGGCAGCGCGTAATTCATGAATTTGGGCACGTGAAAAACCACGGCGTTTAAGACCAACGATATTTAAACCCGCCAAATGCGCATGAACCCCAACAACTGAACCATAAGGAATCACATCTGCAACAACCGCCGCAAGGCCACCAACAAAGGCATGGCGACCAACACGGCAATGTTGGTGAACCGCAGATAAGCCACCCAAAATCACACGCTCCCCAATTGTAACGTGACCAGCAAGGGCAACACTATTTGCCATAATGACATTATTGCCAACAACGCAATCATGCCCAACATGCGAATTTGCCATGAAATAGCATTCATCACCAATTTTGGTAACGCCTTTGCCACTTGGCGTTCCTCTGCTCATTGTAACATATTCACGAATGTGGCAGCGATTGCCAACAATTAATTTGGTTGGTTCATTCTTATAAGATAAATCTTGCGGGGCGCCGCCCAAAACGGCGAATGCATCTACAACGCAATCTTCACCTAATTCAGTATGGTTTCTTATAACACAATTGTTTTTTAAAATGGTTCGCGCGCCAATTATTGTATTTGCTTCAACAATACAAAAAGGGCCGATTTCAACATCCGCGCCGATAACAGCGCCCTTATCAACAAATGCAGTAGGATGAATATTTGTCATCACAGCCCCCTAAATATCAACTTTCATTGCCGCCCATTCGGCTTCACATGCAAGCTCACCATCAACTAGGGCTTGCCCTTTGAATTTGAAAATATTGCGTCTTGCAAGTGTAACTTCAACATTCATTGTTAAAACATCACCGGGGCGAACAGGGCGGCGAAACTTTGCGCCATCAACTGACATGAACATGATGCCTGCTTTAGAAATATCAACATCAAGTGTTTTTGACATTAAAACCGCGCTTGCTTGTGCCATAGCTTCGATAATTAACACACCCGGCATAATTGGGCGATTTGGAAAATGGCCTTGGAAAAATGGTTCATTAAAAGTGACATTTTTAATGCCAACAATTGATTTACCTTCAACATAAGAATGGCATTTATCGACCAAAAGAAATGGGTAGCGATGCGGAATACGTTTCGTTATTTCATCGCAATCAAGATATTCTATAATTTCAGTCATATTGCCCCTCAAAATTATTTTTTGCTTTTTTCAATTAATTTAGACAAAGCAATCGCTTCCTTCATCCATCTTATTTTTGGTTTCGCAGGATAGCCAGCAAAAGTTTCACCCGCACCAACATCAGACAAAACTGCCGCCCCCGCCGCAAGTTTTGCCCCATCCCCTATTTTAAAATGATCACCAATACCAACGCGACCACCCATCATGACATAATTACCAATTTCAACTGAACCTGAAATGCCGCCAAATGCCGCAATTACAACGCCCTGCCCTAATTTTGAATTATGACCAATATGACAATGATTATCAATCTTTGAATTTAAGCCGATAATTGTGTCGTCAAATGCGCCGCGGTCAATTGTGCATAATGCGCCAATTGTTACATCATCTTGAATTATTACACGCCCAAATTGTGGAACATCAATTAAGTTACCACTATCAACAGCAACCCCAAAACCAGATTTACCAATAACACTATTTGAGCCAATACGAACATTATCGCCAATAAATGCACAATTTATAGTAATTCCATTTTCAATTATGCAGTTTCGCCCAATTGAGACCCCAGGTCCAATAATAACATTATGGCCAATTTTTGTATTTTTTCCAATTGATGCACTATTAGCAATTATAGAATTTGCGCCAATTTTCACATTATCTTCTAAAATTGGATTTCCAAATTCATAATCCAATTCATATAATGGCGTTACCAAATGAGTGGCAATTTTTGAAAATAATGCACGCGGTGATTTAACAATTATTACATTGTTTTTCGGCTTATATTTTTCAAAATCTTTGGCATTAATAAGAATAATGCCCGCTTGGGCTTCAAGCAGGCTATCATTTGCATTTTCGCAAAAACTTAAATCTTTGATTTTTGCTTCATCAAGTGGGGCGATATTATCAATTATATTATCGCCACCAATAATAGATTCAGATGAAAGACCCAAAAAATCACAAATATAAGAAGCTTTAATATTACTTTTTAAATTATAGAATTTTGGGTCAATCATATTAAATTACCATTATATTATTGCACTTTTTGTGGTGCAGCAGGTTTTTTAGGTGTTGCAGGTGCGCCCGCAGGATTTGCTTGTGCAGGTGCTTCGCGTGGAACTTTAACACGAGAAACAGGAACAGTTTTAGTTGCAGAGTTGAATTTAGCCAATAATTCATCAGAAACATCAACAGAATCAACAAAATATGCAATGCTTTGCGGCGAAGCATTCAACAAAATATCGGCATTTTTAGAAGCAACCAAAGATTTTATAACTGGGTTTAATGCTTTACCTAATTCACGAATTGACGCTTCATCTGTTGCTTTGATATCTGCAACCGCAAATTGATAAAGTTTTGAGAAGTCGTTTTCTTTCTTTTGGTAAGCATTTAATTGAATTTGATAATCACCATATTTTTTCAAATAATCACCATCTTTTTGTGGAACGCCGCCTTTATCAATGATAGATTTTTCAAGATTTGCGATATCATCTTCGATTTTTGCAATACGATCTTGCTCTGCTTTTAATGCAATAGCTTGTGGTTCGACTTCTTTTTGAATAGTTGCGCGGATTTTATCCATTTCTGCTGCACGGTATTTGCCCGCGTCACTCATAAGCAAAACATAAGTGATGTCAGCAACCAAAACAGGCGTGCGTGCGCCAGCAGTTGCAGCAGGTTTTGGCGGCTGTACACTTGCAATTGGTGCAGGTGCAGTTTGTGCATATGCACTAGTAGCAATAAGACCAAACGCAGTGGCGCTTATCAATAATTTTTTTAACATTCTAAAACTCCCTTTTTGGGTGGAACCCAATAAAATTAGAAACTAGTTGAAGTAGAGAAACGGAAATTCTCTGGGCGGTCGTATGATTCTTTTAAGAATGGATACGAGAAGTCAAAACGAACTGGGCCAAATGGCGATTCCCAGAACACACTCAAGCCAGCAGAGGCGCGTAATGCAAGACCATCACGCGTAGTTCCATAAATACCAGGGCTAATATCGCCTTTGTATTTATCAGCAGGGTCAAGCAAACCTAATGAACCAACATCCATGAATAATGCCGCGCCAATTTTATAGCTTTCAGGAAGCGGTGAAGGAATAGAAAGCTCAAAAGTGCCGATATAATATGCTTTACCACCCAATGCTTCGCCATTTACATATTTTGGCGCATCGGTACAGCCAGTTTTAGTAGTCGTATTGAAAGTACATTCAGCACGAACAATACGTGGGCCGATACCTGCAATTTTAAAACCTCTAAATTCTTGACCACCTTTGAAGAAACGGTCACGAATTCGAACTTGGTCACCACCATAACCAGAAATATAACCAGCAGATAATTTCGCACTCGCGACCCAACCCGGCGCAATACCGTGGTAAATCGCACTATTAAATTCATTACGAATATATTTTACGCCTGTTCCGATACCTGCAAATTGTTGGCTAAATTGAACATCCCAACCACGTGTTGGACGGATTGGCATATTTCTTCTATCCCAATCAAATGTGTAGCCAAGCAATGAAGTTACATAATTTCCCGCAGAAGAACAAATCGCGTCAGCATTAGGAAGCAATACACCATTCGCATCATAACATGATGAACGTGGAACATCGATATTATCTTTACGATACGTATAATTAAGCCCAAGGTTCATGTCTTCGCTTAATTGGAATCCACTACGTAAGTTCAAGCCTGTAGTATTTGAAATGAAGTTTGCATATTGCAAATAATCGGTCTGCACCGAGAATATATCAATACCAGCGGCGATATTGCGTCCCATGAACCTTGGCTCTGTGAAGCGAATATCAACGTTTTTAGAATAAGCAGAAGATGCAACCCTAAAGCGGAAGAATTGACCACGACCACGCAAGTTACGTTCAGTGATTGAAACGTCAACCTGATATGCCTCTTGCGATGAATAACCAAGCGAGAATGCAAGCTCACCAGTTGGTTGTTCTTCAACCTTAACCTCAACAACCGTGCGGTCAGGAAGAGAGCCTTTTTTCTCATCGATATCAACTTCTTTAAAGAAGCCAAGGGCTTTTACACGATTTTTCGAACTATCAATTAGTACACGGTTGAAAGCATCACCTTCAGATAATCTAAGTTCACGGCGAATTACGTGATCAAGAGTTGCAGTGTTTCCTATAATATCGATACGCTCGATATAAACACGTGGGCCTTCATCTACATCGAATACAAGGTCAACAGTTCTTTTTTCACGATTTGGAACTTCGCGTGGGCGCACATCAACGAATGCATAGCCAGCAGCGCCAGCAGCGAATGTAATCGCCTCTACAGATTTTTCAATTTGATCTCGTTGATAAATTGAACCTGTTTTAATTGGCACAACGGCACGCAAAATTTCAGGCGAAAGGCGCGCTAATTGCGCATTAACTTTAACATCGCCAATTTTATATTTCTCACCCTCTTGCATAGAGAATGTAAGCAAGAAATCCTTTTGATTAGGGCTTAATTCAGCGATTGCAGAATTGATTGCAAAATCATAATAGCCATTGTTAAGGTAATATTTATTCAATTCCTCGCGGTCATATTCCAATTTATCAGGATCATAATTGTCGCGACTTGAAAAGAATTTCCACCATTTTGATTCTTGGGTTGCAATAACACCTTTTAATTGGTCATCACTAAATTGATTGTTGCCGATAAAATTAATCGCACGAATACCAGTTTTTGGGCCTTC
>JAPUEP010000159.1 GCA_027492515.1 Hyphomonadaceae bacterium | reverse complement strand
TTGATGGCGGCATTGTCGCCCCTGGCTTTATTGATACGCAGGTTAATGGCGGCGGCGGTGTTTTATTTAATGATGCACCAAATGAAGAAACCATTTTGCAAATCCTAAATGCCCATAAAAAATTTGGTACAAGTGCGATATTGCCAACATTAATTTCTGATGATTTGGAAAAAGTCACAATTGCGATAAATGCCGTCAAAAGCCTTGTGCAAAAAGGCGAAAAGGGTGTTTTGGGTATCCATCTTGAAGGGCCTTTCATAAGCCCACTTAAGAAGGGTATTCATGATGAAACTAAGTTCAAAATACTTAATGATGCATCAATTGATATATTATCAGCACTTGAAATTGCCCCAACATTAATAACAATCGCCCCAGAGCGTCATTCATTTGAAGATTTAGCGAAACTAGCCAATCGCCCATGGACAATTTTGGCGGCGGGTCATACCAATGCTACATCATATGATATGATGCGTGCCAATGAAATTGGCCTTTCAGGCATTACGCATCTTTATAATGCCATGAGCCAGATAAGTGCCCGTGAACCGGGTGTGGTTGGCTATGCGCTTGAAAAGCGTAATTTAATCTGTGGCATTATTGTTGATTTAGTGCATGTGGACCAGCAAAATATTCGCCTTGCATATGATGTTTTGGGCGCGCGTAATTTAATGCTTGTAACCGATGCAATGAACCCTGTTGGCACCGATGATGATTTTTTCATGCTCTATGGCAAAAAAATTGCTGTGCGTGATGGTTCGTGTTTTGATGATAATGGAACATTGGCAGGCTCTGCGCTTGATATGGCAAGTGCGGTTCGTAATTCGCACTTTAAAGTTGGAATACCTTTGGGGGCATGTTTGCAAATGGCATCTGAAACCCCTGCAAGATTTTTGAATATGCAGGATAAAATTGGGTCAATAAGAATTGGTAATTTTGCCGATTTAATTCATCTTGATGATGAATTATTTTTCAAGGGCGCGCTTTAATCGCGCCCGCCGCGAATGCTTGCATCGGCGATATTGACGATTACGCCACCAATCATATCAAGTGCACACATTATGAATAATAAGAAAAAGGTTGATGTTCCAAAACTATCAAAAACCAAGAAAAGCCCTAATGCGGTAAGCGCCAATAATACGCTTAATGTATGGTGCACAATTGCATAGGGTGAATTGGCAACGCCGCGAATTAATTCATAAAATAAAATCAAAAGCCCAAGTGCAACAATTAATGTTCCCCCCGATATTCCCCATGAAATACCCGATGGCAATGGCATATAAATACTCGATTTTTCTAATTGTGTGGCAAAAACATCCACCCCTTGGGTAGAGCCCGCCAAAAGTGCAATTATCGAATAAATGCCAATTGGGATAAACATTAATGGTATGACATCAAAAATTCTGCGCATTCGATACATATGAACTAAAATTGGAAATAAGTTATTAAGCACATATTTTTTGATTATTCAAAATTAAATGGTTAAATTACAATCATAGGGTGAATTGGTTTTACCAATTAAAATATCTGTGCAAAATTGTTCATTATGAATAATGGGGTCGGAAAAACAATTCGTGCAATACAATCACGATTTCCATATTTAATGGAAATGAAATTTAGCGCGCAAAAAATTATAAGAAATTCCCTTAAAATTCCATTTGAAAAAGACTTTCAAATTATCGCATCACTAAATTTAAACGAAAAAAGCCAAATTTTGGATATTGGTGCAAATCGCGGGCAAAGTGTTGATGCGATAAGAATCTATAATAAAGATGTAAAAATTATTTCTTTTGAACCAAACCAAATTCTTGCATCGCGTTTGAAAAATAATTTTGCTTATGATGGTAATTTACAAATCAATAATTTTGGGTTGGGCGATAAAATAATTAAATCACCGCTTTTTACGCCATATTATTATGAATATATGTATGATGGATTATCTTCATTTGATTATAACAAAGCCCATGATTGGATAAACCAAGATACAATTTCATGGTTTAATCCAAACAGACTTGAAATTAAAGAAAGCATTTGTGAAATCAAATGCCTTGATAACCTAAATCTTGCGCCAGATTTTATAAAAATTGATGTTCAAGGTTTTGAAAAAAATGTTTTAATGGGCGGTGCAAAAACAATTGAAACCCATCACCCGCTTATAATGTTTGAAATCAATCATGATGCGGAAGAATATATGAAATCAATTGGCTGGGTGCAGTGTTATTATGAAAAAACTGGCTTAACCCACCAAAGAAAACATTATTACGATAATGTTTTCTTTTATCACCCGCAATCAAGCGAAAAATTTAAACATCTTTTTATTGATTAGATTTCTTCAAATCCACCATTATCTTTTCTACGTGTCCCAAGCCAGATTACGCCGAATAAATCAGTAAGCGCGGCTACTAAACGGCCGATATTTGTGTATTTTGATGCACCTGTTTCACGCGCGCGGTGGTTAACTTCGCAAAATTCAACATTAAAGCCTGCTTGATGTAAAAGAGCCGCCATATAGCGGTGCATATGGTCAAAATATGGAAGCGCAAGGAATGCATCGCGCTTTACAACTTTTATCCCGCAACCTGAATCAATTGCACCATCTTTTAATAAGGCTTGGCGTACATTATTGGCGAATTTTGACGCAATTTTTTTTGCCTTTGTATCTTGGCGTTTAAGGCGCATGCCTTGAACCATTGCAAGGTTTGATGGGGCATCATTACGTAATAATTGGCGCAATAATTTTGGCAAATCTTTTGGGTCATTTTGCCCGTCACCATCCAAAGTGCCAATAATTGGCGCATTTGCAACTTGTACACCTGAATAAATTGCGCGGCTTTGTCCGGCATTTTTATTATGATTTAAAATTCTTAGATTTGGATATTTAGGTTTAAGGCCTTCTAAAACCTCCAAAGTGTCATCTTTGGATTTATCATTGATGACGATAATTTCAAAATCATAACCATCAAGCGCATTATTAATTTCATCAACTAAAATTGCGATTGCCCCGCTTTCATTATGAACAGGAACGACGATTGAAATATCTTTGATATTGTTTTTTTTGTTGGCCTTTTAAGCATAATAATCTGAAAAAATAATTTGTGCCACCAATGTTTGCAATTGTCAAAATAAAAGCGCCCCAATCGGGGCGCTTGAAATAGATTTATTGGTTTCTAGCCTTCAACAGCAGCAGCATCTTTTTCGCCAGTGCGGATGCGAAGTGCAGATTCAACATCCAAAACGAAAACTTTACCATCACCAATTTTTGAAGTGTTTGCAGCCGTAGAAATAAGCTCAACCAAACGCTCAACTGCGTCATCATTAACCACAGCTTCGATTTTTACTTTTGGAAGAAGTTTAACTTCATATTCGGCGCCGCGATAAACCTCGGTCTTGCCCTTTTGGCGACCATAGCCGCGCACCTCTGTTACAGTCAAACCAGAAACGCCAGCTTCAGAAGCTGCGTCTAATACAGCGTCTAATCGGCTTGGTTTGATAATTGCCATTACTAATTTCATTACCGATACCCCTTCAAAAAATAAATATTTACGCGCACAGACAATAAAATCAATAGTCTTTTGACCCAATCTATATAACTATTCAATAAAGAATCTTTTGCCTTAAAACTATAGCTATTTTAGTTACAAACCATCTTTTGCGCCCATTTTTTAGGCGTTTCTAATCCTGTTTGCTAAACAAAGAGGCATTCGGAACTTGAATAGGTTTAAACAAGCGCCCTTTTTCAGTTGGTGGTTCAATCAATACACGCTTTTTAAGCTCAAAGAATAGCAGCCCGCCAAAGGTTGGCCATAAAGCTTCGCCCATTTTTTCAAAATTCATGCATGTTTTACTTATGATTGAATGATTAATTGGCGGCGCATATAAAATTCGCCTTGCAATTTTAACTTCAAATAGGCTTTCAGAAATCAGGTTTAATAATTGCGTTCTGCTAAAGGGGCGCCCTTGTCCAAAGGGCGAATTATCAAATCTTGCCCAAACACCACGGCGATTAGGGACGATTAAAATCAATGAACCTTCGGGTGATAAGATGCGCCATAATTCGCGCAATGTTCGAACAGGGTTTTCACTTTCTTCAAGGCCACCAGCGCAAAGGATTTTTTCAAATTGATCATCATGAAAAGGGGTTCGTGTTTCTTCGCCAATTACCCAATTATTTTCGGCAAGAAAAAGCGCATCATCATTGATTTCATGCTGAAGAACATAATTTATTTTGCGTGCACAATTAAATTCAAGGCGTGAAATTATTGGCGGCGAAAATCCATAACCCAAAATATCTTCATTGCTTAAATCTTTTTGTGGCTTGTCTATCCAACAGGCCTTAGTATATTCACAAATAAGCTGTGCAACCATTTTTCCCAAATCGCTTTGGTAAAATTTTGCAAAATCTTTAATCGAAACACGCATAAAAGCGAAACCCCAAACCCTAAATCCAAAAACGGCAAATCAATGAATATTATCCAATTCCCATGTTTAAATGATAATTATGGCTATTTAATAAATGATACCAAATCAGCAAAAACAATATGTATTGATACGCCCGATGCAAACAAAATTATAGAGGTTGCAAAAGAAAATAACTTAAAAATCGATGAGGTTTGGAACACGCATTGGCATCCCGATCACGCGGGCGGCAATCAGCAAATCCATGATGAATTTGGCGCGATATGTATTGGCCCTGAAGAAGTTTCAAAACGTGGATTTTTGTTGCACAAGATTGTAAAATCTGGCGAAAAAATAATGCTTGGTGACAATGAAGCATCAATAATTGATTTATCAGGGCACACGTTGGGGCAGGTTGGTTATCACTTTAAAGCCGATAAGAAAGTTTTTGTTGGTGATGCATTATTTGTTTTAGGCTGCGGCAGGCTTTTTGAAGGCGATGCACAGCTTGCCTATAAAAACCTATCACAATTTAATGACATGGATGATGAAAATCTTATTTATTGCGCCCATGAATATAGTTTGGCAAACGCAGTTTTTTGCGAAAGTCTTAAACTATCAAATTCAAAACTTGCCGAAAGGATTGAAGAAATAAAGCAATTGCGCAAAAATAATATTCCAACTGTCCCATCTTTATTGGGAATAGAAAAGCAAACCAACCCGTATTTGCTGCCTGATTTTGAAAATCTTGTGAAGGAATTGGGGCAAGATGGAAAAGATAAAGCGGCGGTTTTTGCCTTTATCCGCAAGGCAAAAGATAATTTCTAATTCCCAAGAATTGCCTTTTGAATTGCGCGGCTTGATGGGCGACCTGAATAGTCAATGCCGGGGGTAACGCCGATTTCAAGGCGGCTTCCACGAATTGTAACATAATTTTGCACGGTTCGCGTTATTACAAGGGTTTTAATCGTTCCGCGTGGCAAATTTGAATTACCGCAATTGGCATATGCATCCAAAACCCGATTAATTGTGTCTTTTACTAAAGCTTGTGGAAGGCTTTGATCAATATCAACGCGATTGATTGAATAATTTGCATCATGAAAACGCGAAATTGTATTGTCAATAATTGTTTGTGGGTTTTGCAATGTAATGGTGCGCACATTTTCAAGGCGTGCAATTGGGCGGGTTTTTCCGCGTGAACTTGCAGGGCTGCCCTTATTATCTTTTTGGCGATAATAGGTTACGCCGCCCAATGATGTAATTCGAACAATGGTTTCACCAACATCATTAAGCAAAAACTCATCACCGCGCGAACCAAAAACGGAATTTAATTTCCAAACCTCATCTGAATTATCAAATTTTAATAATATTTCATTGCGGTTTGTGCGGTCAATTATAAAGCCTGTCCCATTATCTAGTTTATAATTTATAGCAATGGGATCACGATTGACCATTTGCTGTGTCAATAATGCACGAAAATTTGCCGTTTCTTTTGCAGATTGGGCATGCGCCAAAAAAGGCACAAAAAGTGCCCCCAAAATACAAAAACAAATTTTATGATACTTCTTAGTAAAGCCCATGTTTTTAGTATAAGCAAGATTGCGGCGAAAAAGCGACAACTTTCTTAAGTATATTTCAAATAAAAAAACAGACCCAGTTTGGGTCTGTTTTTATAAAAAATATTGCATATAAAATACGAAATTATCTAAATGGTGGCTCATCAAATGAGCGTAATTTGCGCGAATGTAATTCGCGGCCCATTAATTTCATATTTTCAAGCGCCTTGATGCCAATTTTCAAATGCTCACCAATTGCGCGCTCATAGAAAACATTCGCTGCACCTGGAAGTTTAATTTCCCCATGTACTGGCTTGTCGGAAATGCATAATAAAGTGCCATAAGGAACGCGGTGGCGGAAACCTTGGGCGGCAACCATACAGCTTTCCATATCAACACCAATTGCGCGTGACATATTAATAAGCTGACGTTCTTGTGACCAATATAATTCCCAATTCCTATCGGCAAATGAAACCACGGTTCCCGTTCTTAGGCGGCGTTTTAGTGTGTCGCTATCTTCGCGCGTTACTTCTAGTGCGGCGTCAAACATTGCAATTTGCACTTCGGCGATTGGTGGGATTGGAACGCTTACGGGAAGAATGTCATCAAGCACGCAATCCTTACGTAAATAAGCGTGTGCAAGAACATAATCACCAATACGCTGTGATTGACGAAGCCCGCCGCAATGCCCAACCATAAGCCAGCAATGCGGGCGCAATACCGCCAAATGGTCGGTAATATTCTTGGTATTTGAAGGGCCAACACCAATATTTACAAGCGTAATGCCTTCGCCTTCTTTTGATAAAAGGTGATAAGCAGGCATTTGATATTTGCGCCAATTTCCGCCCGATACGCGTTCAACCGCGCCTTCGGTATTATTGACATCAATCTCAATCCCGCCAGAGCATATTAATTTATAATATGGCGTATCAGGGCGCTTAATTTCTTCGGCTGCCCAACGAACAAATTCGTCAACATAACGGGCATAGTTTGTGAAAAGTATCCAAGGTTGGAAATCTTGCCAATCAGTTCCCGAATAATGCATCAAGCGTTTAAGCGAATAATCAACCCGCAAACCATCATATAAAGCCAATGGGCGGGTTGAACGTGGGCCAATATTCCAAAGGCCATCAACAATTTCATCACCTACAGTGTTCAAAGATGGTGTCGGGAAATGTCTTGCCAATTCATCGGGTGGCACATCGCCAACACCCAATTCATTTTGCCCGTCAATAACATAGGCATAAGGAATTTCTTGGGTTGAAACACCAACCTCAATTGATGCGCCATATTCATTTAAAAGCGGCAATATTTGTTCGCGCAAATATGGGGCAAATTGCTTTGGATGTGTGATTGTTGTAGTATAAGTGCCGGGTGCGTTAAATTTTGCATAGGCGCGTGATGACACGGGCGCAGGACCGTCCGGATCATAAGTAAGTGTGATTTTAGGGTAACGAAACTTTTCCCTTTGTTCTTTTGTTGGCGCAACACGGTTTGCAACATAATTGCCAAGCGCCGAACGTAATTGAGAAATAGCTTCTTGATATAGTGATTCAAGCTGCCCTATTGCAGCTTCTAATTTTTCTTCATTCTTCATACACCTTAGGGTGACGATAATTTCTTACTTTGTCAACCACACTTTTATGACAATTACAATTTTTCTAAAGATTGCTCTAAATCTGCAATTAAATCATCGGCATTTTCAATGCCAACGGAGACACGAATTAGACTGTCTGTAATGCCCAATTTATCGCGGGTTTCAATGGGAACGCCCGAATGTGTCATGCTTGCTGGATGCGATACCAAGGTTTCAGTTCCACCAAGGGAAACTGCAAGATGCATTATCTGTAAATTGTCTAATAATTTGAATGCTTCAGATTCCCCGCCATAGGTTTCAAAGCTAAAAGTAGAGCCCGCGCCAGTGCATTGGCGTTTGTAAACTTCGGCTTCTTTCCAATCTTGGGGAAGGAAATCAAGGTGATAAACATCTTTGATTTTTGGGTGCGATTTTAAATATTTTGCAATTTTGAATGCATTTTGATTGGCGCGCTCCATCCTTAAAGATAAGGTTTCAAGTGAGCGCATAAGCATCCATGCCGAATTTGGGTCAAGTTGTGTGCCAATTGCACCGCGCAGGCCTTTAACAGGTTTTACCCATTCTTCTTTGCCAGTTGCGCCGCCCGCCACCAAATCCGAATGACCGCCAACATATTTGGTAAGTGAATAAATCGCGATATCTGCGCCATGTTCAAGGGCATTTTGATAAATTGGACCAAGGAAAGTATTATCGCAAATTACAGGTGGCCTATACCCTTGCGCTTTACCGATTTCGTCGGCAATTTTTTTCATTAATTGCAAATCAACCATTGCATTGGTTGGGTTGCCTGGGGTTTCAACTATGATTGCGCCAATGCGCCCTTTTGACATTGCCTCTTTTGCCGATGCGCGCATTTTTTCTTCATCGCAGCCATCATGGAAATGGTGTGGTGTGATTGCATAATTTGTAAGGACTTTTTCGATTAAAACTTCTGTGCCGCCATAAAGGGGTTGGGCGGCAAAAAGCACATCATTTGGGCGTAAATATGCCAATAATGCAGTGCTAATCGCACTCATACCAGATGAGAAGACAGCCGCCATTTCGGTTTTGTCATAAAGCGCAAGCCTATCTTCTAAAACTTCCAAATTGGGATTGTTAAAGCGCGAATAGACAAGGCCGCCGCTTTGCCCTTCGGGAACTGGTTTGCGACCTGATGCATAGTCAAAAAAATCTTTACCCGCTTGTGCACTTGGGAAAACAAAGGTTGAGGTTAAAAAAACCGGTGGCTTTAACGCACCTTCTGATAAATGCGGGTCATAGCCATAACCCATCATTTGTGTTTCAGAACTTATTTCACGATTGCCAATTGTTTTTTTATGATAATTTCCCATTGTAACTCTCTTTATTAGTTACAATTGAAACTATACTATTTTGCAAATTTGCCAACACAAAATGCAGTTTATTTAAAAAAATGTCCCAAATAATCCAGAATTTTTGGTGTTAAAAAACCCAATGTAAAAATGGTAAATGCGATTATTAATTGTTTTGTATTGAGCATTTGGCCCCTCCGATAATTGCACTATATCATGCAATTGGTTTTGGGGCTTCTATACCTTGGTCAAAGTGAATTTTGCCATTGGCTTTTTCATCAACATCAAAACTTGGGGTTGGCAGTTTTGGATTACCCTTATAAAGACCCAATGCTTTAACCACACGCGCAAGTAAAATTTTAAATGGTTCAAGAAATTTAGGTGATTTTTCAAGGCTTGGATTAAGGCCAAAAACACGTCTTAGATAGCCATTGGCATAAATTAAATTTGCGCGCCATGCTGCTTGCGGCGTTAAAAATTCAACAGAAAATGAAACATTCACACAATCTTGATTTTCAATTCTGTGTGGGCAATTTTGCGGCCATGTAACAAATTCACCAGGTTTTAAATCATGGATGAATGCGTATTTTTCATAGGTTTCGTCAAATTTTAATTGCTCATCTTGTTGGCGCATTAAAATTGCTTCTACTTGTTCATCACTAATACATGGCTTTTGGGCAGGGTATAAATAAACGCGTTTTACACCGCGCAATTGCCATAACATTACCAATGGGCCATCGGCATGATAATAAACATGGGCTTTGGGTGAAGAAATCAAAAGCCCCATATCGTGCTTAAAAGTGCTTACACCTGTTTTTTCTTTTACTTCGGCAAAAATTTTGTCGGCAAGTTCAGCAAGTTTTGGGTTTGTAAAATTTGTGCCGCGTAAATTAAGCCATAGACGCCCTTTTTTTACAGCATCCAACAATTCTTTACCTGAAAGAAAATTACGGCGTCCCAAAAACCATTCGCCCCAACCTTTAGGGTTATAGCCCATGGTGAAAACTTCTAAATCGTCATAAGGATAATTATCGATAAGTTCGATTAAATTTTCATCGCTGAAAAAATCGCTTTCGTGTAAATGATGATTGAAAACAGTGGTTTTTTTCCCAAAATCTTTGGTGTTTTCATCATTCCATTCAATCAAATTTTTCATTATTGCCTATGCCTTAATACGTTTACCTGCACTTTTGATTGCAAAAAGCGCGCCTTTTATTCGATCCGAAGTTTCAAGCTCCAAACAGGCTATTTGGTCAAAGCGGCGTGAAAAACGCGCAATCAAATTCCCAATTTTACCAGATGGTGGCTTTTTGATTGTGCCATCCGCAAAAATTGTGCCATGTTTTACTTTGAAATGCTTGTTACAGAATGTGGATTTATATGATTGTGTTCCAGTAGATAAATCATTGAATGCAATGCCTTTTTCTTTTAAGGCATCGGCGCAATCCATAAGATATATTTGCCCTGGGCTATATTGCGCATATTGTGGCAAATAAGTGAAAATCCATGGGTGCATTCTATCCCCAAGGCGCGGCCCAAATTGCCATGCAATTGGCATATCACCCGCCATCATTGTTAATAATGAACCATGAAGCCCATCACGCGGCGCCTCAAATAGATTTTTCATAAGTTGTTGCACCCATTGGGGGGCAAGGAAATCATGTACACCAGTGCGCAAAGTTTGCTCACGCTTAAGGGCAATCATTTCATCAAAATGTGATTGATTTGTATCGTCGAAAATAAAATGTTCTGTCCCAATATTATCTTCTAAATGGCGGCGCAGGCGGTTTACATTTTTGCGGTGCTTTTTACTTGTGCTATGGGCGGGTTCATCGCTTAATAAATCCATGCCATGCGCATCATCTTCTTCGCCGCCAAATTCATCACAAAGATTATATGGATCAATAAAACCGATTGCTTGGAATTGTTTTATTTGTGCAAGTTTTAACGCATCTTGCATTCTTAATTTACAATCAGGTGCGCAAATTAATGAACTATAATCTGAAAAAGGCGCGCCAATTGGGCGTGCAA
>JAPUEP010000158.1 GCA_027492515.1 Hyphomonadaceae bacterium | reverse complement strand
GAATTGAAAGCCTTAATGATCGCCCTGATTCGCGTCGCGGTGGATTTCTGGCTGGAAATGGCTCTGTAGCTGCGCCGTTTAAAACTGTTGAAGGTGTTTATCAATATACTGCAACAGATGGTGGCGTGATTGTTAATGCGGGTAATGCACCAATTGTGGGAGCGGGTGCGCCGCTTGCAGGTTTGATGTTTTTGCCAGGTGGTTCAACACGAAACTTTGTAATTGGCACACCAATCACAGGCTCAGCAGGTTTTGCTTATGGCGGTGACGGTTTTAGAAATAATGAAATGCAGCCAGCAGGTTTGTTAGAAACAGATAAATTATATTCGAAATTAACATTTGATTTTACCGATGCAACTTCTGGCTATCTGCGTTTTAATGCCACCAAAAGCCATAATCACATGCGTATTTTATCTGATAATCGCTCAACTGCGGCTTCATATACTATTTATCGTGATAATGCCTATTTATCGCCTGCAATGGCAAGCGCAATGGATAGCGCAGGCGTAAGTTCATTTAGACTTGCAAGATTTAATCGTGATTTTGGCGCGATTGCCCTTGATTATGAAAATAAGAATTATGACATTTCCGCAGGGCTTAAAGGTCGCTTTAATGAGAAAACTAAATGGCAATTAAGCGTTGGACATGGCGAAACCGAAATGAATGCACAGGTTCAAAATGTTTCAAATCTTGCAAAAGCCTATGCGGCGGCTGATGCAGTTGTTAATCCTGCTAATAATCAAATTGTTTGCCGAATTACTTTGACTAATCCAAGCCTATATCCTGATTGCGTGCCAATGAATTTATTTGGTTATGGCGCACCATCAGAAGCATCAAAAAAATTCGTTCTTGGTCATAGTGATCAATATGTGAAAAATACACAAACAATACTCTCGGCCGAAATGCAGGGTGAATTATTCACCCTTCCAGCGGGCCCAGTTGATTATGCAATCGGTGGTGAATATAGATATCGCACATTATTAGAAACTTCAAATCAAGTTGCGCTTGAGCAAATCAAGGCAACAGGAATTCAAGGCATTCCAGGTGTTTATTGCCCAACAATTGCGCTATGCCGTTATGGTGGTTGGAACCAAGGCAATTTTGGTGTCGCCGATGCGCATGATGATGTGACAGAAGGGTTTGTAGAATTACAAGCGCCACTTTTGAAAAATGCCACACTTGCGAAATCTTTGGATTTTAATGCGGCATATCGTTATACAGATTACAAAAATTCTGGAACAGTGGGCACATGGAAACTTGGTTTCACTTATGAACCTATCGAAGATTTGCGTTTAAGGGCAACCCGTTCAAGGGATATTCGCGCGCCAAATCTTTTTGAATTATACGCAGGTGCGGTTAATGCCTTCACGCCTGGTCTTACTGATCCCGTAACTGGCGCAAACAATGTTATCGCGGTAACAAGGACACAGGGAAATCCAAACCTTCTTCCAGAAATCGCAGATACAACTTCTTATGGCTTAGTCTTTAAACCACATTGGCTTAAAGGTTTTTCAGGTTCAGTTGATTATTATGATATTGATTTATCTGGTGCTTTAGCAACAACAACTGCCCAAGGAACTTTGGATCAATGTAAGGCGGGTATTGCGGCGCAATGCGCTTTGATAACTCGTGACCCTGCCACAAATAATATTCAGCAAATTATCATTCAGCAAATCAATCTGAATGGTCGCCAGATTAAAGGTATTGATTTTGACTTGTCTTATAATCGTGACCTTGGCCCTGGAAAACTTAATATCAGAAGCGTGTTCACGAATACGATTGATTATATTGATAAAATTGGCACGGCGCGCATTCAATCAGCCGGTTGGTTTAGTACGGCAAATAATTTAGCAATACCTAAATGGCGCGGAAATTTGAATGCAACTTATAGTGTTGGAAATTATTCAATATTTGTTCAAGAAAGATATATTGGGTCTTATCTGCAAATGCCGCCAATAGCAGGTCAAATCTTTGCAGAGCCAAAAATTCCCGCCGTTTATTATACTGATGTAACTCTAAGTGCCAAACTTAAACTATTTGGCGCGGATGCAGAAATTTATGCAACGGCAAATAATATTTTCCAGAAAAGGCCACCATTTGTTGCCAACAGATTTGCGGCAAATCTTGGTTTCCCGACTATTCCAACTTTATATGATTTGGACAATGGTTATTACACAATAGGAACTAGAATTAAGTTCTAGAAATATATCCTCCCGGACTTTGTCAGGCCAAGCATTCCTCATTTCTTGGCCTGACAGTTTTTCTAAGTTTAATTTAATTCTCAATTACCCATCCAAAGCTAGTGATGATTAATATTGATGCTTTTATCTTGTTAAACTGATTGAAAAATATTAAAAATGATTGAAAACTATCATAAACCTTGCTAATTTGTGATATATCAAAAGAAATGAAATCATAATGAACATGGAAACCGATTTTAAAGCTGAAATTAAATCATCGCTTTATAAAATACCAAAAAATAATTGGTCGGACGTTGCTGCAAGCAAAATGTCGGCATCTGAATTATTATTATATCGTTCCAATCTACTTGGGTCAGATTTAACAATAACAAATTATGGCGGTGGTAATACTTCTGCAAAATTGGAAGAAGTTGATCCTTTGAGTACAAAAAAAGTAAAAATACTATGGGTTAAAGGTTCTGGCGGTGACATCGGATCAATGAAGATTGATGGTTTTTCGACCCTTTATCTTGATAAATTATTGGAAACTGAAAACCTTTATCGCGGTGTTAAATATGAAGACGAAATGGTCGGATATTTGCCGCATTGCAATTTCAATTTGAATAGCCGTGCTGCATCAATTGATACACCTTTGCACGGCTTCTTGCCTTATAATCATATTGACCATGTTCACCCTGATTCAATAATTGCCTTGGCTGCGGCAAAAGATGGTGAAAAAATAACAAATGAAATTTGGGGCAAAAAAGTTGGCTGGGTTGCGTGGCAACGCCCAGGTTTTGAACTTGGAATGATATTAAGGGAATATGTTAAAAATAACCCAAATTTACGCGGTATAATGCTTGCGGGGCATGGCATAATTTGTTGGGCCCATGATTCAAAATCATGTTACGAAAACACAATTAATTTGGTAAGCGATGCGGCGAATTTTTTAAATAAAAAACTAATCAATAATGTCGCTTTTGGTGGGCGTAAAATAGCGCCACTCAATTCACAAGAGCGTAATTTAATCGCGAGCAAAATTATGCCAAATTTACGCGGCCTAATGTCACAAACAGGTTCAAAGATTGGGCATTTTAGCGATACTAACGAGGTTTTAGAGTTTGTTTGTTCAAACGAATTAAATAAATTAGCGCAAATGGGCACTTCATGCCCAGACCATTTCTTGCGAACAAAAATTCGCCCATTAGTTATAGACGCGCAATATGTTGAAGATAGACAATATATAGAAAAATCAATTTTAGATTATCAAAAACAATATAGCGAATATTATAAAAGGTGCGCTTCAGCAAACGACCCGAAAATGCGCGATCCAAATCCAATTGTAATACTTGTTCCATCGGTTGGAATGTTTACTTTTGCTTCGGACAAAACAACGGCAAGGCTTGCGGCAGAATTTTATCAAAATGCTATTAATGTTATGCGCGGCGCTCAAACCATTGGTGGTTATATCGGCCTTGATGAGAAAGAGGCATTTAGAATTGAATATTGGGCATTAGAAGAAGCCAAATTACAACGAATGCCAAAGCCAAAACCACTTGCGGGCAAAATTGCCTTCATAACTGGTGGGGCAGGTGGGATTGGTTTTTCATGCGCGCAAAAATTATTGCAAGAAGGCGCGTGCGTTCTAATTTCCGACCTTGATAAAACCGCCCTTTTAAATGTTGAAAACATTCTGAAAACTGAATTTTCAAGTGATGTAGTAAGGGTGCAAAATTGTGATGTCACAAATGAAGCACAAGTGATTGATAGTTTTAATTATATTTGTCGTGAGTTTGGTGGCGTTGATATTTTGGTTGCAAATGCAGGGATAGCTTCTTCTGCACCTATTGAAGATACTTCGGTTGAATTATGGCGCAAAAATTATGACGTATTGGTTGAAGGCTATTTCCTTGCTGCACGGGAAACTTTTAAAATTATGAAACAATCAATTGGCGGGTCAATAATTTTTGTTGGTTCTAAAAATGCGATTGCGGCGGCGGCAAATGCATCTGCTTATTCATCGGCAAAAGCGGCGTCATTACATCTTGCAAGGTGTCTTGCATTAGAGGGGGCGGGGCATGGAATTAGGGTCAATGTTGTAAATCCTGATGCTGTAATTCGTGGTTCGAAAATCTGGTCAGGTGAATGGCGCAAAGAACGCGCCGATACGCACGGCATAGATGCAGGTGACGAATTAGAGGCACATTATAGAAATCGATCTATGCTTAAACTTGATGTTCTTCCAGAAGATATTGCCAAAGCCGTATATTTTTTCGCCAGTGATTTATCGGCAAAATCAACAGGAAATATGATTAATGTTGATGCAGGAAATGCAGGTGCTTTCCCACGTTAAAATATATAAAAGTGATGCAATAAAATGCTTGAAACTTCTTTTACTTAGGGTAATAGAATATAATGCATTCTTCTGTACGTGAATTATTAATATTAAAATTACTTGATGAAAAAGGCTTTATTGCCTTTGACGAGTTTGAACATAAAATTAAAGCATCACCTGCTACAATTCGGCGTGACCTTGAAAAACTTGATACGCTTGGGAAAATAACGCGTGTTCGCGGTGGTGCAAAAAGCATAAGCAACAATAATAATTCAAATGTCCTTAGTGCAAGTTTACATCTTGCTGGCACACCATTTCATGAAAATATTCAAAAAAATCGTGACCAAAAAGAAGCAATCGGCAGGGCAGCGGCGCTTTTGTGCCAAAATGGCGAAGGTATAATGATTGATGGCGGTTCTACGACATTGCAAATGTGCCCACATTTAGTGGGCCTTAATTTACAGGTTCTTACAAACTCGCTTCATATTGTTGCTGCTTTAATTAATCAAACTGGAACGCGAATTCTTGTTCCATCTGGCGCAGTTTTTCCTGAGCAGAATATAATTCTTTCTGTTTTTGGTGATCCGGGAATGCCACGTTTTCACGCACCAAAACTTTTTATGGGCGCGGCATCAATAGGTGAAAAAGGCCTTATGCAGGCCGATATTGTTCTTGTCGCCGCCGAGAGAAGGCTTCTTGAACAGGCTGATGAAGTGATAATTTTGGTCGATGCAACAAAATTTGAAGAGCCGTCGGGCAATGTTGTTTGCGAATTAAGCGAAATAGACACTGTAATTACTGATGACAGATTAACCGACAAATCCGCCAAAATGCTTGCAAATGCGGGAATAAAACTAATTATCGCTTAGCTTTAGTTTTGTTTTGCGGCGAATATGCCCAACATTCAAGTTCAATTTTACCATTATAAGCAAGGCCAGAAGCGGCAAAGGCACTTCTTGCGGGTAGTTTGCCAGGCTTGAAATATTGAACATAAACCGCATTAAATGCCTGCCAATCATTAATATCGGAAAGCATGACTGTGCATTTGAAAATAGAAGAATAATCAAGGCCGCGCGCTTTTAAAACTGTGCCAATATTTTCAAGGGTTTGTTTCGCCTGTGGGCCAATTCCACCATCTACTAATTTGTTTGTATTGGGTGCAACCCCAATTTGGCCTGATAAATATAAAATATCGCCAAGCTGAACGGCATCAGAAAATGGCATTTTATCATTTGTTGAATAAAAAATAGGTGGTGCTGCATTCGCACTTGTTGCCATTAAAGTTACGATTGCCAATGGAATAAGCTTTTTAAACATTTCACCCCCTGTTTTTTAAACTAGAATTTGCAATTAAATCTTTGCTTATTTGCGAAATATTTTGAACGCCGCATAATGCCATTGCGCGCAAGGTTTCTTCTTTAAGAATTGAAAGCGCCTTTTCAACGCCAATCTGCCCACCAGCGGCAAGGCCGTATAAATAAGCGCGCCCTATCGCAACACTATCGGCGCCAAGGGCAAGGGCTTTGATAATATCTGTGCCGCGCCTTATGCCTGAATCCATTATGATTTCTGCGCGTTTATCGACTGTTTGGGCAATTTTTGGCAATAAATCGATTGTGGCGCATCCAGTGTCCAATTGGCGACCGCCATGATTACTTATCCAAATTGCATCGGCGCCAATATCAAGGCATTTTTGTGCATCATTTGGGCTTGCAACGCCTTTTATGGCGAATTTACCATCCCATTGTTCGCGCATCCATTGCGCATCTTTCCAGCTTACACTTCGGTCAAATTGATTATTAATAAAATCAATTATGCCAGAATCTTTAAGAACAATATTTTCAAAATTGGCAGCACTAATTTTGGGTGATGTTGCCAAATCCCACATATAGCCAAATTTTAATGCCGATTGCATTGCAAGGCTTAGATTTAGTTTAGGTGGAACGCTAAATTTATTTCGCGGGTCACGTTCCCGATTTCCTGCAACAGGTGTGTCTACTGTTAAAACTATGGCGTCATAATTTGCATCTTTGGCGCGAGCGATAATTTCTTTTATAAGGCCACGATCTTTCCAAACATAGATTTGAAAAAATTTCGGAATATTTGCCATTTGCGCAATGGTTTCAATTTTTGTTGCGCCCAAAGTTGCCGCACTATAGGGAATTCCGTATTTTTGCGCGGCATTTACAACCGCACTTTCGCCGCCAATCGGATTAAACAAACGTGACGAAGCCGTTGGGGCAATGAAAAACGGCAATGCTGATTCCTTGCCTAATATTTTCGTTTTTGTATCAATATTGGCTACATCAACCAAAACATTCCAAATAAGTTTAAGCTCACGAATTCGTGAAGTATTTGCCCTTAGTGTGATTTCATCATCTGCGCCGCCATCAATATAGTCAAACACCATTCTTGGCAGGCGTTTTTTTGCAGCTTCACGTAAATCATTAATTGATATTGCTTCAGAAATAGACATAATAATAGAAAACACTCAAAATAAATCAAAAGCAATCACAAAATTACGATTGCGCTCTAAAAAAGCATAAAATATACAAAAGGGAAAGCAATGAACAGACGTAAATTAATTATCGGTGCATCTTCACTGTCTGTTTTAGGGATTGGCGGCTTTATCGCTTGGAGGGCAAAAGCCAATAAAGATAAAATCGGTTTTGAGCCAAACCCCGAATTCATTGATAAAGCAAAAAAATTAATCAACCAAAACCCGCTGATTGATACACATGCACATCCGGGGCGCTTTTATATCAAAGATTCACCAAATACGTCTTTGCCATTTTGGATAAGAACGCTTATGGGGCACACTTTTGAAGATAAGGCGATTGCCGATATGCATGAAACCCAAATGTCTGCTGTGGCATTTGCTGGCGTTGCTGATATTGACATTTTGGGAATGAAAAAGACTGGTGGCTTATATAATGCCAAAAATTTTGCCCCAAATGAAGCATGGGAAAGCTATGGGCGGCAAATCAAACATGTCAAAGAAGTACTTGTAAAAAATAAAGTTAATATTGCGCTTGCGCCAGATGACATAAGAAATGCCGCAAAAAGCCATTCTTTGAGTGCAATTCTAACTTTTGAAGGTGCTGATTTCCTTGAGGGTAAAATTGAACGTATCAAAGAAATTTATGACAATGGCATAAGGTCGGTTACAATTGTCCATTACACCGCAAGTGAGATTGGTGACATCCAAACCCAGCCACCAGTTCGCGGCGGCCTTACAGAATTTGGTATTGCCGCAGTTAAAGAAATGCAAAATCAAGGCATTATTATCGACCTTGCACATTCATCAGAGCCAACGGCATTTAAAGCATTGGAAAATATTTCTGTTCCTGCCATTTGCTCGCATACACATATAAATGGCGGCGCATCTGGTGAGTTTCCGAGGTTTATTTCAAATGACTTAGCGCAAGCAATAGTAAAGGGTGGCGGTATTATTGGTGCGTGGCCAACTGGAATAAAAATTACAACTATTGGTGGATTTGTTGACCGTATATTTGAGCTTGCACAAAAAGTTGGAATGGATGCAATTTCAATTGGAACAGATATGGATTCCAATTACAAACCAGTTGTAACCAAATATGTGGATTTAATCTTGGTAGTTTCGGAATTATTACGACGCGGCATGAGTGAAGCCGATGTTATCAAATTTATGGGCGGAAACTTCCTTAGGGTTTTTGATAAAGTTAGTGCGGCGCGTAAAAATTAATCATGAATTATAATATTTTTTCTTATTAAGAATATTGTCAAAATACCGGCGATTATACATGCGGGTATCATGAAATATGGCACGCTTGCACCGCCGAAATGTGATTTAATAATATAACCCGCGATTAATGGCCCAATTATAGAACCCAACCGACCCGCCGATATTGCCGCACCTGTCGCAATGCCGCGCCCTTCAATCGGATAAAAATTAGGTGTAAGGCCAGTAAGCGCATATTGAACCCCAAAAAGGCAAAAACCAATAGTTCCAAAACTTATTAAAAGTGGTGTAACATCTTTTGTAATAGCCATACCAATTATACCAATTAGCAAGCCAATATAGCCAATTGGCAATGTTTTTCTAAACCCATATTTATCAACTATAATGCCAAAAATAACAATTCCAACAACAGAAACAAGGTTGAAAACCATTGATGATAATTGGCCAATTCGTGCATCAAACCCGCGCATATTCATTAAAATAGGAAGCCAATTAAGCATCACATAAACAAGGCTGAAAGATAAGATAAAAATAAGCCATAAAAGCACGCTAATAGAGGTGCGATTTCCACCAAATAAAGTTTCTATAAAATTATTTGACGTAGTTTTATCGGTTTTAATTTGTGCCAAGCCTTTGAATTGTAAAATAGCAAAAATAAGGAAAAGTGGTAAAGTTCCACCAAGATAGAAAATTGATTGCCAGCCAAGTTTCTTTAAATAAATTGCCGCAAATGCTGCAACAATTGCACCGCCAAGTGGCATTCCAGCCATTACAATACTTACGTTTTTAACCCGATTTTGCACTGATGAAACGCTTTGCGCGATACCGACCAGGCTTGGCATTGCTGCGCCAAAACCTATGCCCGTAATTAATCGTATAATAAGCAGACTATTAAAATTATTTGCAAATGGCGTTGCATAAGAACCAAGGCCAAATATTATTATTGCTGCAATTAAAATAATATATCTTTCAAACTTGTCGCATAATTTTCCGCCAATTATTGAACCGATAACAAGGCCCAATTGTCCACTTGAGAATATTTTTCCGCCGTCTTGCGGCGCAATATGTAATAATGCAAAAAGCTTTGGCGCAGCTATTCCTATGGCCTGAATATCAAAGCCTTCAAGCAATGCAACAAACATGCATATTGTGATTACAAATTTAGGTGATTGATACCATTTTTCTGAATGTTTCATTGCGCCCTCGATTAAAAGCCTTGCTCATTTTTGTGCAAGGCTTTTAATTTAATCAATTTTAATACTAATATTTAAGGCTAATTGAAATACCGTATGTTCTTGGTGGGCGTGAAACAACTACTGCTTCAAATGCTGCGATGCCAACTGGTGTGCTTTGCCCCAATAGGCCGCGAACAAAATCATATCTTTGACCTGGGTCACCAGTGAATGCGCCAGATAGGGCGGATTTTTCATTAGTCGCATTATTCACAAACAAACGTATAGAGGCTTTTTCAAAATCAAACCCAGTTCTAAGGTTTAATTGTGCCGCAGAACCAACAGTTGCATAAGCAGGTTGCACCGCACTTTGATCAGATTGATAGCTTAAATCCGCGCGTGAGAACCATTTTACATTATTTGAGACAGGAACAATATATTGCGCACCCAAATTATATTGCCACTTAGAAACATATTGAAGGCGTGTTCCATCAAGCGTTGGGTTCATACCAATTGCGGCAAGTGTTGCAAAATAATATTTGTCATATTTTGAATCAGTAAAGGCAAGCCCAGCATTCAAACTTAGGTTTTGCGTAGGGCGCGCCCTAAATTCGGCCTCAAAACCCTTAATCGAAGTTTTGCCTGCATTAATGTTTAATAAAGCAAGTGAAATAGGTGATACTGCACGAACAATTTGATTACTCCAATCAATTTGATAGGCAGCAAGATTGAAAACATAACGGCCATCATCTGATGATGATTTCATACCTACTTCATAATTCCATGCAGATTCTGGGTCATAGAAACGTTCATTAATATTCGGTGAGCCATTGATAACATTAGTGTTAAAGCCACCAGTTTTTTCGCCCTTTGAAGCACTTGCATAGAATAAAAGATTTTGTTTTGCCGCATAATCAATTGTTAAACGCGGAACAAAGTTTTTAAAATTACGACTTGCATTAAATAATGTGGCAGCAGGGACAGTGGGGTTTAAAATACCTGCATGCGCTACTGAATCTGCTGTTTTAGTTTCATCAGTATAACGGCCTTCTAATGAAATTCGTGCCTTGTCGCTTAATTTATAGCCGACAGATGCAAAAACCGCCTTGCTTTTTGTTGTTTCAACAACATGGGCATAATTCCCACCTGTCAAAAAGCGCCATGCGCCAAAACCTGCTGCGCCATATGTATTGATAATTGACAAAGCATCGGCAGCATATTGGTTATTAACATCAGTTGTTGTTTTTAAATCGTAATAATAAGCGCCAATAATCCAATTCAGATTGCTTTCTTTATTAGAAGAAAGCCGAATTTCTTGACTAAAGTCGTTTAATTTTTGGCGTGTATGTTGGTAAGAAATTTTAGCAGGTCTAAAATCATTATCTTGCTGCTGATCATAAGTCAGTCTGTCAAAACCCGTAACCGATGTTAAAGTAATTCCATCAAGTTTTTTATCAATTGTTGCAGATAAAGTTGTGTAATCGCGGTCATTATGACCAGGGGTAACACTGAAAGTTTCCGAACCCTTCAATTCACCCGTATACATTTGCGCAGTCGGCAAAGTACCAGAGAATGGGACGATGACTGAATTATGTGGTGCATCTTTTAAAGGGAAGTCGCCAGCGCGCGTTGTTTC
>JAPUEP010000157.1 GCA_027492515.1 Hyphomonadaceae bacterium | reverse complement strand
CAATAAAAAAATAGGGGCAGTTAACTGCCCCTATTTTTTGCCTTTATTTTTTTTGCTTTTCATATTTTGAAATAAATTCCATTTGCTTTGGATAAATCTCCTCGCGGAATTTACGGCCATTAAATACGCCATAATGACCAACGCCCTTTTGAATATGATCTAATTTCATATCTTTTGGTATGTTTGTGCATAAATCATGCGCGGCCTGTGTTTGACCGATTCCTGAAATATCATCCAATTCCCCTTCGACGGTCATTAAAGCAACTTTGGTGATTTTTTCAGGTTTCACCAATCTATCGCGATGGTAAAAACAACCGCGTGGCAAATGATGTTCTTGGAAAACTTTTTCGATGGTTTGAAGGTAAAATTCTTCGGTTAAATCAAGAACCGATAAATATTCATCATAGAATTTACGATGTTTTGAAACCCCATCGCCATCGCCTTCAACAAGGTGATTAAAATAATCCTTATGCGCCTCAATATGCCTATCTTTATTAAGTGACATGAATGAATATAATTGCACAAAGCCAGGATACACACGCCTAAAAGCGCCAAGATTTGGCATTGGAACTGTGTGAATCATATTTGATTTGAACCATGTAAATGGTCGCTCATCTGCAAGTTTGTTGGCTGTTGTTGGGCTTTTGCGCGCATCAATTGGCGAACCAACAAAACACATAGTCGCAGGAAGATTTTTATCCTCATCCTCACTCATAAGGGCAATTGTTGCCAAAACTGGCGGCCCTGGTTGGCAAACCGCAACAATATGTGTGCCGCCGCCAATATGATTAAGCATGTTACGGATGTGATCAATATAATCATCTAAATCAAAGCGACCAGCCGCAACGGGAACTTCCTTGGCATCTGACCAATCGGAAATATAAACTTCATTATCAGGTAAAAATGCTTCAACAGTACCGCGTAAAAGCGTTGCATAATGACCCGATAATGGGGCAACGATTAAAACCCTCGGGTCATTGCCACGTTTTGCTTTTTTTACAGGTTTACCATCCAAAGTGCGTTTGAAATGTAAAAGTCTTGCCCATGGGCTTTCCCAAACTACTTCGGGGGTTACATCAACTTCAACACCATTTACCAAGGTGTTTTCCAAACCCCATTCAGGTTTTCCATAATTTCGTGTTATCGCTTCAAAAACATCAGAAGCCGCCGCCATTTGCTTAACCATTTTAGTATCAACAAATGGATTCATTGGGTTTTTAAGCCAATATGATTGTAATGAATTCAATGCCCTCATAGGTGCTAAAGCTGCGCGTTGAAATTCAACCAATGAATATAACAATTAATTATCCCCGATTTATAATATGTTGCGCTGCACAATAGCGTTTAATTGCCAAAATGCAATTCTACTTAAGTTATAGCATATTGGGGTTAATGTTATTTTTACAGGCCTGCTTTGTTAATGGATGCAATACATTGGGCAGTTCTTTTTGGGTCAGCCTGATCACTAAAGAAGGTTTTTAGTTTACCATCGCGTCCCATAAGATAAATTATACTTGAATGATCCATTGTATAATCTTTTGGCGATTTCTTATTTTCAACCTTATTATATGCAACTTTAAATGCTTTGGCGGCATTTGATGTTGCCTCCTCACTTCCTGTTAGTGCCATAAGGCCAGTTGGAAAGCTTGGTGTGCTTACATATTCTTTTAAACGCTCTTTAGTGTCGCGGGCAGGGTCGATAGTAATTAAAACAGGTTTGATTTGTGCCGCTAATTCTTTGTTTTGTGTGCTTAATTCTGAAATAGTACGCTCCATGAAAAGCAATGAATTCGGGCAGATATCAGGGCAATAAGTATATCCAAAATAAATCATTGTTGGCGTGCCAAGAAAATCTTTATCGGTTTTTGGCTTTCCATCTTGGTCAATCAAAGAAAAAGGCCCACCAATTTCGGCATAGGCGCGCGAATTACATTCATCATCAACATCAGATGATTTTGCAACAGAAGGTAATTGGCGTGAAAAATTTTGATAGCCAGCATATCCAAGTATTAAAACTAAAAGTGCAATCGGAATAAATAGCCCCGATAATACGGATTTTTTTTCATTATCTTTTTTCATTTTGCCCATCTTTATGTTTGGTTTAATTGGTTGTATGCCAAAATATGGCTTCAGGAAATAATATTTTTCAATTTAACCAAACAAAATCAGTAAAAGAACTGATTGGCGATGATAATAATGCACGTACAAGCCAAATTGGGCGCTTAAGGCTTCGCACTTTGGTTGCATTGCGTTGGCTTGCCATTATCGGGCAGACAATTTCAATCGCAATAATATCATTCGGTTTTGGGTATGATTTGCCGCTTACAACATGCTTTTCGGCGATTGCGGCATCTGCATGGTTTAATATTATTCTTGCCTTTGCATTACCATCTCAAAGGCTTTTAAAGCAATGGGAAGCGGCGGCGCAATTGGCGTTTGATATCTTACAGCTTGCATTTTTAGTATATATTACGGGCGGTATTGCCAATCCATTTGCAATTTTACTTATCGCCCCTGCAACAATTGCGGCGTCAACATTGCGGGTTCATTGGGTGGCAATATTAATTGCTTTGGTTTTGGCGTGTGTAGTTATACTTTATAATTCCCCACACCCATTGCCGTGGGATAAGGCAAGCCAGTTGGTATTATTGCCACTTTATAAAACTGGAATAACTACGGCATTAATAACTGGCGTGATATTCACATCTGCCTATGCATGGCGGGTTGCAGCCGAAGAATCACGTCTTGCCGATGCACTTGTTGCCACGCAGGCGATTTTGGCGCGTGAACAACGCCTTGCGGCGGTTGGCGGTCTTGCGGCGGCGGCGGCCCATGAATTGGGAACCCCGCTTGCAACAATTCAATTAACCGCAAAAGAGATGACGCGCATGCTTGCAGACGGGCCTGATAAAGAGGATGCGCAATTAATTCTTGACCAATCATTGCGTTGCCGCGAGATTTTAAGAAATCTTTCAATGCATAATAGCTTTTCAGACCCCACAATTGTTTCATTACCAATCGGCCTTTTATTACGTGAGGCAGCAGAGCGCCATTCAAACAATATAAACAAAGCAATTGTCTATGATATTGAAACCAAAGATGCAGAAGATTTAATCGTTTTGCGTATGCCAGAAATTATTTATGGCCTTGGAAATTTAATTGAAAATGCAATATCTTATGCCAAAGAAAAGGTCATAATTTCGTCAAAATGGGATTCTAAATACATAATTGTTAAAATAATTGATGATGGCAAAGGCTTTGATCCCGATATTTTACCGCGCTTGGGCGAACCATATGTTTCAACCCGAACCGCAGGGACGGTGGGGGCACAAACCCGTGAAGGCATGGGGTTGGGCTTCTTTATTGCAAAGACTTTGCTTGAACGCTCTGGCGCGCAAATTAGCTTTGGAAACCAAGCAGGTGGGAAAACTGGCGCAATAGTAAGGATTGTTTGGACACGAAGTAATATTGAACAAAAATAATAGGGGACAAAAATGAATTTGACGAAATTCTCTTTAATTGCATTGGCATTATTCGTGCCGCAAATTTCCAATGCGCAAAATGTTGTAAAAACCATTTCTGGCCCTTCGGATAATCCGACTTATGCCGCCATAAAGCCTTATTGGATTGATAGACCAGTGATTGAGGTAATTGGTCGTTCGAATGTTATGTTTAACCCAAACCGCGTTAGTTTGAATTTCACTGTCCAAGAAATTAACGATAATGCCGATGAAGGCTTGGCAAAGCTTACCAAGCGCACAAAACCCGTGATTGAAAAAGTAAAATCAATGCTCGGAAAAGATGATTCAATCAGCGTGAATTATCGCCGCGAAGCCATTTATCAACAATATAAAGACAAAGAAGGCAATAAAATATCAAATCAGCGCGAAGATAAAATTGAAAATTATGTTCTTAGGTGGGATATTGCCATTACAACCCAAAAACTTGAAATTGCACCAAAAATCAAGGCCGAAATATTGGCAATTGGCAATTCAAAAATGAACCAAGCGGAAACATATTCTTTTGAACCAAGCATGGAACAAACACGTCAGGTTTTCCAAGAGGCCGTTGAAGATGGTTCGCAACGCGCGCAAATGGTTGCAAGTGTCAATAAAGGCAGCAAATTAAAATTATTGGTTGTCCAAGAAGGGGCAAGCCAATGTTTAAGTTCGGCTACAACTGAAACTGGTGAGGCTTATGATCGCGTTGCGGCTAATGCTGCTCCTATGGTAGATTATCATCCTGACCCAGTTCAAGCGCCAGCAAATGAAAATGTGCAAGTCCTTCAAGCCAATGACCTCATAATGCCATCTGCGCCTTCAAAATATCCATTAGAGGCATCGGTGTGCATGGTTTATGCAATAGAGTAAAAAGCGCCTTGGAAAAAAGGTTTAATGTTCCAACTTCTTGCGTGATTGACATTCAAACACTAAAAGGCAATATCGTGCAATAATGCCTAAGGATATTGATATGGTTGAGAATTTAGCCGCGCTTCTTGAAACTATCGAAGATAAAACACTTTTGATAATGGATGATGATGGCCCTTTAAGAATGCGCATGTCACGCGCCCTTGAATCGCGCGGCTTCCAAGTCAAAACTGCCCAAGGTGTTCATGAGGCTTTGGCAATCGTTCGCGAAAGCCCGCCTGCCTTTGCGGTTCTTGATATGCGCCTTGAAGATGGTTCTGGCCTTACTGTGGTTGAAGAAATGCATAATTTGCGCCCTGATGCGCGCGTTGTTATGCTTACTGGCTATGGCAATATTGCGACTGCGGTTGCGGCGGTTAAAGCAGGGGCGGCGGATTATCTTGCAAAACCTGCGGACGCCGATGATGTTATGAAGGCTTTATTGGCACTTAAAGATGATTTGCCAGAGCCGCCAGAAAACCCAATGTCCGCCGACCGTGTACGTTGGGAACATATTCAGCGCGTTTATGAGCTTTGTGGTAATAATGTTTCGGAAACTGCGCGCCGCCTTAATATGCATCGCCGCACATTACAGCGCATACTTGCCAAACGCGCGCCAAGATAGATAAAACCTAAAGTTTTAGCAAAGGTTTTTTAATTTTTTCGCACTAGAAAATTATTCATATTTTCTGGTTCGGAGAAATCAATGAAAAACCTTGGCTTAACTATCCTTTTGGCGTCATTTTTGTCTTATCCTGTTTTGGCAGAAGAGCCTGTTGGGCATGGCGGGCATGCCAAGATAAAAGCCGTCAAAAAATCTGAACCAAAACATGAAAGCCCTAAAGCCGAGCCGCAAAAGCACGAAGAAGAAAAACACGAAGTTGCAAAACCTGAAACTCATGCCGTTCATTGGGCATATAATGGTGAACATGGTGCCGAACATTGGGGTGATATGGAAGGCAATGCAACTTGCAAACTTGGTAAAGTTCAATCGCCAATCAATATAATGACAAGAAGCGTTGATAGCGCACCAATTTCACCAATCCGTTTTAATTATGCAATGTCAAATGGTGAAGTTGTGAACAATGGCCACACATTACAGGTGAATTTTAAACCGGGTAATTCCATTGATGTTGATGGCACAAATTATGCCCTATTACAATTTCACTTCCACGCCCCAAGCGAGGAGGGGTTTGACAATATCCGCTATCCAATGGTTGCCCATTTTGTTCATAAATCAGCCGAAGGCAGATTGGCGGTGGTCGCGCTTTTATTCACTGTTGGAAATGAAAACCCAATTTTGAAAAACGTATTCGCCAAATTCCCAACCGAAGAAGGCCAAAAAGCCGATGTTCCAAACCTTGATTTAGGGCGCATTTTTAACGGCAATCAAAAATATTATAGCTTCATGGGATCCCTAACCACCCCGCCATGTTCCGAAGGCGTAAAATGGCACGTTCTAAAAACCAGCCAAGAAATCTCCCTATCCCAATTAATAGACTTCAAAAGCCTATACCCCGAAAACGCAAGGCCATTTCAACCTATAAACAATAGGGAAATTAGGGTGAGTGAATAAATCTCACCCCCCCCCTCACGCCTTTGACATTCTATATTTATAAGGCGCAATATTCAGGCATTAGGCTTTCAACCCAATCTATGAAAACCTGAGTACGCAGTGGTATGTTTCGCCTAGTCGGTGTTAACAAAGTAATGTTTAAGGGTTTAGGCTCATAGTTTGATAAAATCCGGCGCAACTTGCGATTTGTAATATTGGCCAATAAACCCGCCATTGGAGTTTGAATAATCCCAAATCCTGCAATACAGGCAGATTGATATGAAGTGGAATTGTTTACGCGTATTTTTGAATTCATGGAAATAGACTTAAGTACATTTCCCTCTTGATATTCAAAAACTGAATTTGAAGCGCCGAATTCAGTATCGTAATCGATCAAATAGTGGTTTTTCAAATCGCTCAGTTCATTTATTTCGCCATATTTTTGCAAATATTCAGCGGATGCTAAATTGACAATTGGCATCTGGCCTATAACACGATTTCCAAGACCTAAGTTATGTTGCAGACCAACCCTTATTACGCAATCGAACCCTTCATTTACAACATCAACAACTCTATCTGTGGAAGATAAATCGAGAGATAGATTAGGGTAAATTGCTATGAAATCGGCTAGTTTTGGGATAATTAAATTACTTGCCATGCCAAGAGGCATATCAATGCGAAGTTTTCCTTGTATCTTTTCATTGTTTTGCTTGAAATAATTTATGGCCTCATCTGCATCAAATAATAATCTTTGCGCTATTTCATAAAAATCCCGCCCATTTTGACTTAATGAAACATGGCGCGTTGTTCTATTAAATAATCTAACGCCCAAATTAGTTTCTAATTTTGCAATTTGCGCTGAAACCGCAGATTTAGGTGTTTCAAGGTCGTTTGCCGCCATTGAAAAACTTTGGAAGTCAGCAACTTTTTTAAAAATTTCTAGTGACTTTAAAATGTCCATTGTTCGTAAATTCTGAATACTAATTTCTTTTTTAGCATCTTTATGCATCAAATCATAAACAATATAAAGATAAAAAAGGAGAATTAAATGACAAAAGTTGCAATTATTACAGGTGGTTCACGTGGAATTGGCAAAGCCACGGCTTTAAAGTTCGCAAAAGAAGGAATTTCAGTTATTTTTACCTATAATTCCTCATCAATAGAAGCAGAAGCAGTTGAAAAAGAAATTGCTTTATACGGCGTAAAGGCCAAAGCGCTTAAATTAGACGTCTCTAATCGAGAATCTTATATGAACTTTGCACCTTTAATTGCCAATACATTAAAAGAAATGGGAAAAGATAAGTTTGATATTTTGATTAATAATGCTGGTGTTGGATTGAATAAGAAATTTGTTGAAATTAACGAAGAAGAATTTGATTATCTAACAAATGTTCATTATCGGTCAGTTTATTTCATTAGCCAGAAATTAGTTCCCTTAATGAATGAAGGGGCTGCAATTGTTAATATTTCTACTGGTTTAACAAGATTAACATATGATGGCTATTCGCTTTATGCCTCTTTGAAAGGCGCAGTTGAAACATTAACTAAATACATGGCAAAAGAATTTTCAACGCTAAGAATTCGCGTGAATTGTGTTGCACCTGGCGCAACTGTCACTGATTTTGCAAACGGATTTGCACGTTCAAAACAAGTTCAAGAATTTCTTGCTTCCCAGAATCTAATGGGAAGAGTTGGTGAAGCTGAAGATATTGCCAATGTAATATACTTAGTTTCTTCTGATAATGCTTCTTGGATGCATGCACAAAGAATTGAAGCAAGCGGTGGGCAAGCAATCTAAACAATATGAAGTCACCCAAAAATAAAAACCACGCTTTTTATTTTTGGGTGTCCGCTTAAAACCAAAACCCTGAGTGAGCAGTGAAGCGGCGAGGGTGGGGATTTGCGGCGTTATGCGTCAATATCCGCCTCAAGTGCAAATTCTTGGATGAACTCTCTACGCGGTTCAACCAATTCGCCCATTAATCTTGTGAACATTGAATCCGCCGTGTCTTGGTGGTCAACGCGTACTTGGAGGAGGGAGCGGGCGTTTTTGTCCAATGTGGTTTCCCATAATTGTTCGGCATTCATTTCGCCCAATCCTTTATAGCGTTGGATTGAAATGCCTTTGCGGCCCTGTGCACGGATTGCTTCTAATAGGTCTGATGGGCCTTTTACTTCGGCACGGAAGTCGCGGCGCATGAATGTTCCGCCGCCATCATAAGTTTCGGAAATTGCCTTTGCACGCTCATTAAGGCGGTGGGCATCCGATGAAGCAAGAAGGTTATTATCAAGCAAAATCGCCTCTTTAACGCCGCGAACCATGCGGAATAATTTAAGGCCTTCTGGCAAGATTTCCGCTTCCCATTCATTTTCACCTTCTGCACCAATTGCGCGCATTTTGTTTGCCGCTTTTTGTGCAATTTCAGGTGTAAGTTCAGGGGTTAACGCGCCCGCCAATGAAACTTGTTCAAGTGCAAATACTGGAACGCGCGCACTAAGGCGGGCAACGCCATTTTCAAATGCAATTGCATCTTTAACAACACTCAATAAATCTTGCCCCAAAATAACTTCACCAGTTCCAGTTTTGAATGAAGCTTCATTCGTTCCTTCATTGATAAGATATTCTTCAAGTGCGGCCTGATCTTTAAGATAAGATTCAGAGCGCCCTTTTGCGGCCTTATAAAGTGGCGGCTGTGCAATATATAAATGCCCACGCTCGATTAATTCGGGCATTTGGCGGTAAAAGAATGTCAATAAAAGCGTACGAATATGCGCGCCGTCAACGTCCGCATCGGTCATGATAATGATTTTGTGATAACGCAATTTATCAGGGTTAAAATCATCGCGCCCAATAGATGTTCCAAGGGCGGTAATTAAAGTTCCAATCTCTTGCGAGGAAAGCATTTTGTCAAAACGCGCACGTTCAACGTTCAAAATTTTACCACGTAACGGAAGAACGGCCTGAAAACCCCTGTCGCGTCCCTGTTTTGCCGAACCACCCGCTGAATCCCCTTCCACGATGAAAAGTTCTGATTTTGAAGGGTCACGTTCTTGGCAATCGGCAAGTTTGCCCGGTAAAGATGAAATATCAAGCGAGGTTTTACGGCGCGCCAAATCACGTTGCTTGCGCACTGTTTCACGAACAATCGCCGCCTCGATAATTTTTTGCATTATCACCTTGGCTTCGGCTGGGTTTTCTTCGAACCAATTATTCAAAGTTTCGCCAATAATACTTTCAACAACGGGGCGAACCTCAGAAGAAACCAATTTATCCTTGGTTTGGCTAGAGAATTTTGGATCAGGAACTTTGACCGATAGCACACAAGTAAGGCCTTCACGTGCATCATCGCCCGAAATATCAACTTTTTCTTTTTGTTTTGTGCCCGATTTTTCGGAATAATTATTGATTGCGCGGGTTAATGCACCACGGAAACCCGCCAAATGCGTACCGCCATCTCGTTGCGGTATATTATTGGTAAAGCAAAGCGTGGTTTCGTGATAATGATCTTTTGACCATTGCAATGCCGCCTCTACGGTAATGCCGTCTTTTTCGCCTTTTACGTAAATTGGCGCCTCAATAAGGCTTGTGCGATCGCGGTCAATATGTTGAACGAATGCGCCAACGCCACCTTCATAGAATAATTTGGTTTCAAATGGTTCTGCGCCGCGTAAATCATAAAATTCAACCATGAAGCCTGAATTTAGGAATGCCAATTCACGTAATCTGTGAACCAAAGTTTTACGGTCAAATTCGGTTTTGGTGAAAATGGTCGGTGAGGGCCAAAAGCGAACCGAGGTTCCCTGTTTGCCATTGGCATCGCCAACAATTTTTAAAGGGGCAACAGTATCGCCAAGGGCAAATTCCATATAATGTTCTTTGCCATTACGCCAAATAGTAAGGCCAAGTTTGTCCGATAATGCGTTTACAACCGAAACACCAACGCCGTGAAGACCGCCCGAAACCTTATATGAATTTTGGTCAAACTTACCGCCCGCATGCAATTGCGTCATAATAACTTCGGCGGCTGAAACACCCTCTGTTGGGTGAATATCGGTTGGAATACCGCGACCATTATCTTCAACTTGGGCAGAACCATCAGGGAAAAGCGTTACTTTACAAAAGGTTGCATGACCAGCCAATGTTTCGTCAACCGCATTATCAACGACCTCATAAACCATGTGATGAAGGCCCGAACCATCATCAGTATCGCCAATATACATGCCAGGGCGTTTGCGAACTGCATCAAGCCCTTTTAAAACTTTGATTGAATCTGCGCCATATGAATTTTGATTGTTATTTTCGCTCATTAGTCTTCCAAATTGTGATTATGTTATTTGCGCGCAATTAGGGCTAATTGCATAAAAGTTCGCTTTATTATTAAGGCTTGAAAAAAGTTCTTTATCCGTCCCCGTAAGCCATGATTGTGCCCGTAAATTCGCCAATTCCCCCGAAAGTGCTTGCCTTCTTTCATCATCAAGATGCGCGAAAGCTTCATCAAGCAAGATAACGGGATTCGGGCGATTAAAATAGCCTTCAACACCTGATTGCAGCCCTTGAGAAACTAATTTTGCTTGTGCAATTATGAGCCCGATTATTAAGGCTTTTTGTTCGCCAGTTGAACATTTTTCAGCCATCATATTATTGCCCAAATGGCGCGCCGCAAAGCTGGTTTTATGTGTACCAAAAAGTGTGCGCCCAATTGCTTGGTCGCGGGTGCGATAATCTTTGAAGTTTTTGGCGATTAGGATTTCCAATTCCTTTAAATCAATCCCATCCAAAATTGCATTTTCGGCAAACCCATCAAGCAATAATTGCGCCTTAGGGAAGGGGGATTGAACACGATTATCAATTTCTGTTTGCAATGCGCCAATGGCCTCAACCCGTGCATTGGCAATGGCGATTGCATGGGATGAAATCTGTTCTTCGATGGCATTTAGCCAAATATTATCAGGATTTTCATTCTCAAGGATTTTTTGGCGTTCGCGAATGAGTTTCTCATAATCTGAAAAAGCACCCTGTACCTCTGGGTAAAAGCTCAAGACAAGGCGGTCAAGGAATTTTCTACGCTCCGATTGTGGGCTTGCGAAAATCCT
>JAPUEP010000156.1 GCA_027492515.1 Hyphomonadaceae bacterium | reverse complement strand
ACTGAAAACGATGGCGTTGATAATTTTGCCGTTTCTTACGTTCACAAATTCTAATTCTTAGAAATTAGAAAATATAAGAGCCCCTGCAAATTGCGGGGGCTTTTTTAATGCCCGCGCGCAATCAAAAACACTTTGCAATAATCATCACAACATTCATTAAAAATAAATTTTTTTATTGTACTCATACAATATGGTTTGAATAAATGAAGTTTGATGACATAGAGAAAATCACAGTTAAGCAAGTATATATTGCAAACATTGCAATAGCCTTAATATTATTTTTATTGGGATTGATACAATCAATATATAATTACGGCTTTATAGCCGATAAAAATTTTTATCACGCAATAAAAAATTTAATATGGTTGTTCCACATCAATTGTTTTGCAGTGCTAGTTTTTCGCAATCGCAACACCAAAGCACTCCTTGCGGTTTTATCTTTATTGGCATTACCATTTTTATATATAGGTTATGTATGCTTTGCACTAGTTCATCTGATAATAAACGGGCACTGATAATTGAATACGCTAGTTTTATTAATAGACGAGAATAAATGAATATTTTTCTTGAAAAAACAAAGCCAAAACATTTTATTATATTTTACTTTTTAATATATTTATTAATCTGGTTATTACATATAACGGGTATAAAAAAAGGTGAAACTGATATCTTTTCGACAAATTCAATACAAGAATTTTATGGTATAGTTTTCGTACCTAGCACTTTACTATTAATATTTTATAGAAGTAACATACCAATATTAATAACAATTGCGATAGTATTAATACCAGAATTTATTTACATTTCATATCTAATAATTGGAATAGTAGAAATTCTTATGAAATAAAACTAATGCCCACGCGCTATCAAAACTACAATTGCGATTATCAATATCGCAATAATGCTTGTTACCAAATATAGTTTTTTCTCGATAAATTCTTCGATGCTTGGGCCGTATTTTTTTGTAAGGCCGGCAACTGCAAAGAAGCGAATACCGCGTGAAATCAAAGAGAAGATCACAAATAAAGCAAAATTATATTTCATTGATCCCGAAAGCCATGTCACAATCAAAAACGGAATTGGAATAAGGCTTTTGATCATAATCGCAAAGCCGCCCCATTTTGCATAGGCTTCTTTCACGCTTGGAATATGTTTAGTTAAATGAAGGAAATCAAACAGCTTTACGCCAATTGTATCCATCAAGAAAAGCCCAATTAAATAACCTGCAATCCCACCGATGATTGAAAAAATTTTTGCAATTGTTGCCAAACGCCACGCCTTTTCAGGCTTTAGTGCAACAGCAGGTAAAAGCATAACTTCGGGCGGGGTTGGAAACAAACACGCATCATAAAATGAAACAAAGGCTAAAACACCATCAGCATTTTTTGATCCAGCAAGTGTGCGGAATTTTTCATATAATTTTCTAAGCATTTCATCGCCATAGCGATATTGAAGCCATAGATAAAGCAAGTTTGGCATTAAATTAAAGTAACACGCCGATTTCACTTGATTTTTTGCTATTGAGTGGCAAAATCAACGCATAGGGAGGCAAAAATGAAAATAGCGGGTGTAAAAATTATCGGTGTATTAGTTGCGGCAATTGTGGCTTATGCAATTGGCGCATTATATTATGGCCTTTTATTTGCGGACTTATGGAAAAAACTTACGGGCATAAATGAAGCAAATATGCAAGGTGAAATGTGGCGCATGTCAATTTCATGGATTATGCCACTTGTAATCTCTTTTGCGATTGCAAAACGCAATAATGCATTAAACATACAATCACTTATCAGTAGTGCTAAAAGTGGGTTTGCAATTGGCCTTTTACTTACATTGGGTGCAAGGCTTTATAATTTTGTTTATTCTGCTGAACCATTGCAACTTTTCATTCTTGATGGCGTGCATTTAATCCTAATCAGCACGGCAATTGGAATTGTTCATTCATTAATGAAAACTGCCAGTGAATAAATGGATTTATAGCTAGCTAAAATTACCGCAAAGTGATAGCCAAATTCCGATTCATGAGTCGGGGGTAAGTTTGCGCATTTTATTGGTTAATGATGATGGAATTCATGCCCCAGGGCTTGATATTTTAGAAGATATCGCACGTCAAATTTCTGATGATGTTTGGATTGTGGCGCCCGATATTGAACGCTCTGGCATGTCACGCGCGCTTACACTTTCAGATCCAATTCGGGTTCGTAAGATTTCGGAAAAACGTTTTTCATGCTCTGGAACGCCTACTGATTGTGTGCTTTTGGGGGTTTTAGATTTAGTAAAAGGTGCAAAACCTGATTTAATATTATCAGGCGTTAATCGCGGTCAAAACTTGGCAGAGGATGTTACGGTTTCTGGAACAGTTGCAGGCGCTGTTCAAGGGATGCAAATGGGCATTCCATCAATGGCGCTTTCGCAATCAATTAATTATCACCTTGGCGAAGATGTGAATTGGGATGTGGCAAAAAAACATGGTGCAGATGTTGTAAAACGTCTTATCGCGCATTCATGGCCGCAATCGGTGGTTATGAATGTAAACTTCCCTGCTGAATTAAAAGATGACACACCAATTATCGAAGCAACATTCCAAGGAATGCGCGAAGAAGATGTGAACCATCTTGATAGGCGTGAAGATTTACGTGGAAATGATTATTATTGGCTTGGCTATAATAATCAGGATTTTATTCCACCTTTGGGCTCTGATTTACGGGCAATAAACGAAGGCCATATTTCAATCACCCCGCTGCATATTGATTTGACTTCACATCAAGTTCTAAACGCCCTTAAAAAAGAATTCCTATTCAAAGGAGATGCTGCCTAATGGATAGCCAAACCGGACGCGCGCAATTAATTTTGGCATTACGCCAACAAGGTATTCGTGATGCCCGTGTTTTGGATGTTATGGAAACCACACCGCGCGAAGCCTTTGTTGGTGATGAATTTAAAAACAAAGCGTGGGAAAACCAAGCCCTACCTATTCAATATGGTCAAACCATTTCCCAACCCTTTGTGGTTGGCGCCATGAGTGCGGCATTGGAACTAAAAGGGCATGAAAAAGTCTTAGAAATAGGTACGGGTTCAGGTTACCAAAGTGCAATATTATCAAAACTTTGCAGGCGGGTTTTTACAATTGAACGCTATCGCCCATTATTGCGAATTGCGCAATCACGATTTGAACAATTGCGCCTTAATAATATTGTTTCTAAATGCGCCGATGGTTCACTTGGTTGGCCTGAACAAGGGCCATATGATGCCATAATTTCAACCTGCGCCTGCCCTGCCCGCCCTGATACACTTTTATCACAATTGAAAACTGGTGGTGTTTTAGTTGCCCCAGTTGGCATGGGAAGCGTGCAAGAATTATTACGCTATAGATTGCGCGAAGATGGCATTTTCGAAGAAGAAGCCCTTATGGACGTAAGATTTGTACCGCTACTTCCGGGTACTAGTGGCTAAAATTAAGTCATCATAAACCATTAAATGCCATTAAAAACAAATGGCAATTTCACGGCGTAAATTTTTATATTCAGGCATTGGCATAGTTTTATTTGCCAATGATACTTTGGCGCAAACCCAAATTAATTTTAAAAACCCGCCAAAACAAACCACTGCGCTTGCAGGGGAAACATTATTTGATGTTGCCGAACGTACGGTTTCACCTATAATTGGCCTTATAAAATTAAACAATTTAAGCCCGCCATATGAAATTTATGAAGGGCAAATAATAAAATTGCCACCGCTTAAAGTGCATATCGCAAAAGCAGGCGATACAATTGAAACAATTGGCGCGCGCTATTCAGTTGATCCACGGTCTTTGGCGGTTTTTAACGGATTGCCAAAGCCATATGTTGTGAAACCGGGGCAAAAAATTATCTTGCCCGCTTTAGTGCGTGATAAATTAACGGGGCTTGAACCACAGGATTTGATTTCACTTTTGGCGAATGAAATTAATCGCGGAAATGAAGTTTCTGGTAAGCAGCCGCAAATCAAAATTACCAAGCCACCGGTTTCAACAAAACCACCAATTTCGCCGCCAAATATTGGCGATGCCAAAAACTATTTTATATGGCCTTTAAACGGTAAAATCGTCGATACATTTGGCGAAAAAGCGGGCTTTAAGAAAAATGATGGCATTGATATTGAAGCGCCAAAAAATACCCCATTCGTTGCCGCCGCCGATGGCGTGGTTGTTTATTCAGGTAATCAATTGGCAGGCTATGGCTGGCTGATACTAATCAAACACAGCAATAATTATATCACCGCTTATGCTTATGGTTCGCAAATTTTGGTGGCTGAAAAGCAAATTGTCAAAAAAGGTCAAATAATTGGTAAAGTTGGCCTTTCAGGCCGCGCCGCTACCCCAAGGTTACAGTTTCAGATACGAAAAGGTGTTAATGCAGTAAACCCAATACCTTATTTGCCAAAAAGACCTGCATAATTTTCAAAAACACTTTGCATTTTTTGCGACCTAGCGCATTATAAAATAAATCAACAAAGAATTATTTTATGCAAAAAAACAAACTTTTAATTTTAATCGCATTATTGGCTTATCCACTGACGTCATGTGAACAACAAAATCCAAATGACATCAAAAGCGATGCACCTTCCCTAAGTATTGTTGAAAAGAAGGAAGCACAAAGAAAACTTCCGAAAAATACGCCAATGAAGGCCGATGAAGCACCTGATATGCTTATACCGCCCCAACAAAAAGCCATTAGTTCTGATAATAAAAAACTTGCAGGTAAATGGGCTTTATCAAAGGCAGATTGTGAAACCAATAATTCGTTCATTCTTACTAATGATGGTAAATATTTGCGCGATGAGGAAGAAGGCAATTGGTCATTGAATGGCAATGATTTCACTTTTTCAACTGTGAATGAAGAAATGATAAATGATAAGCCAACAATGAAAAAACGTGTTGTGAAAATGACATTGCAAAAAGTAACAAGTGAAAATGTTGTGTTACAACGCACTGATGGTTCTAATGTTTTATGGCTAAGCTGCAAATAAGGTAAGAAAATGAAATTCTATAAAGCGCCAATCGCCCCCAATCCATTACGTGTTGAAATTTTCATGCGTGAAAAAGCAATTTATGACAATTTCGAACATATTGATGTTGAACTTGCACAAGAAACAAAAACAGATGAGCATTTGTCCCGCAATCATTTAGGGCAAGTTCCGGTTCTTGAGCTTGATGATGGGCGATTTTTGGCAGAATCACGCGCAATATGCACATATCTTGAGGGCCTTTATCCTGAACCAAATTTGATGGGCAAAGATTTTGAAGAACGCGCCTTTATTGAAATGGCGGATAGGCAAATTGAACATGGGATTTTATATCCAATCTATCATTGGATACGCCATATTCATCCAGGGCTTGCAAAACTTGAAAAACCCCAAGTTGAAGAATGGGGCCATGTTAATGAAGGGCGGGCAAAACGTGCAATTGGCACTTTTGATATAATCCTTGCCAATCGTGAATATTGCGCAGGTGACAGATTTACAATCGCCGATATAACACTTTATTGCGGTTTAAATTTTGCACGAATTGTTCGCTATAAAGCGTGGGAAGAATTTGAAAATATTGCCAAATGGCATATAAAAATGCTTGAGCGTGGAACTTTTAAATAATGTTTGGTTCAGATAATCAATATGGTGTGCATCCAAAAATTATGGATGCAATATTTGCGGCAAATAATGATATAGCCCCATCTTATGGCAGCGATAATTTAACCAAAAAAGCCAATGAATTAATTCAAGATTTCTTTGAAACCAAAGATTTGGATATTTATTTTGTGGCAACTGGTGGGGCGGCAAATTGCCTTTCACTTGCCAGCCTTTGCCCAAATTGGGGTGCAATCCTGTGCCACAATCATGCGCATATTTTATTAGATGAAGGCAATGGCCCCGAAATGATAACGGGCGGTGCGCGCCTTATTGGAATTGGAAATTCGCCCAAACTATCGCCAATTGAAATTAAAAATGCGCTTTTAAATCATGATGAAGCCTTTGTTCACGCGCCGCAGCCAAAAGTGATTTCAATCACAAATCTGAATGAAAATGGCCTTTTATATTCACCCGATGAGATTGCCCAATTTGGCGAAATTTCAAAAGAATATGGGCTTTATTTACATTGTGATGGTGCACGCTTTTCCAATGCACTTGTGACATGCGGCGCGAAACCAAAAGAATTATCATGGCAAAATGGCATTGATGCCTTGTCATTCGGCCTTACGAAAAATGGTGCAATGCTTGCTGAGGCTGTGATTTTATTTGGCGGCGCAAGGCAAAAATCAACGCCATATTTACGCAAAACTTCACAGCAATTAATTTCAAAACACCGCTTTTTATCGGCACAATTCATTGCAATGCTTGAAGATGATTTGTGGAAACAATGCGCGCAAAATGCCAATAATGCTGCACAAAAAATCGCCGAAATCTTTCACGAAAATGGGGTTGAAACCATTATTCCCGTTCAAGGTAATGAGGTTTTTGTTAATTTAAACAAAGAACAAGCGGCAAAAATTGCCAAGGCGAATATTGGTTTTTACCCTTGGCATGCATTGGGTGAAAATGCGCACCGCTTTGTAACCTCTTGGGCAAGCGATGACATGCAAATTGCAGAACTTGAAAAAGCTTTAGAAGCCTAAACCAAAATTTTATTTGCAAGCATTTGTAGCTCTGAAGCAAATTTCGGGTCGCTATTTGCCAATTCTTCAATACGTTTAACCGCGTGCATAACAGTTGTATGATCACGCCCACCCATACGCGCCGCAATATCGGGGAATGAGCGTTTGGTGAATTTTTTGCAAAAATACATGGCGATTTGGCGTGGGCGCGCAACCGAAATATGACGGCGCGAACTAATCAAATCATCCAAAGAAATATCAAAATGTGCGGCAACGCGTTTTTTAATCAAATCAACCGGAACAGATTTATTTGGCTGCGGAAATCTTTCGCCTATTGCATCGATGACCACTTCCATTGTTGCCTCCTGCCCAACAAGCGCCGAGCTTGCGAAAATTTGTTTCACCGCACCTTCAACAGCGCGGCCAGTACCTATAATACGTGCAGCGATTATGTCAAACGCTTCTTTGGGTGGTGAAAAATCTTGGCGCTTATTAGCAAATTCTTTTGCTTTACGCATTGCGATTTTTCGACGCAATTCAAAATCAGGCTCTTCAATGCGAACATTAAAACCGCCATGTAAAATACCTGCCATACGCGGCGTTAAGCCAACAAGACCTTCAATCGGCACATCACCAGTTAAAGCAACTGATTTAGATGAATTGGTCAAATCCATAATGGTTTGGAATAATTCTTCTTGGGTTGCAGGTTTTCCGCAAATAAGCTGAATATCATCAATTATAAGCAAGTCAGCAGCACGAAGCCCCTCTTTAAATTGCGCAGTTTCTTTGTCACGCAATGCAGATTGGAACATATTTAAAAATCTTTGCGCCGATAAAGACAATATTTTGCAATTTGGACGTGAAACTTTGGTTTGATTGGCAATTGCGGCAACTAAATGCGATTTACCAACCCCATTATAACCATAAAAATAGCAAATTTCAGATGATGCAGTTTCAGTAGCAATTCGTTTTGCCAATGCATAGGCAACACGGTTTGACGTTCCAACCTCAAAATTGTCAAAAGTTTTTGGGCTATGGTTTAAATCAATCGGCTCTTGGGTTTCAATTTGCTCAAGATTGATAATATTTTGTGTTTTTGAAAACTTTGATTGTGAATTGTCAGTTCGTGAAAATTCATTTTGCGTCACATCAGATTGAATAGGTGCAATTTCACTTTTATTTTGGCACTCAACAACAATCCTGCGACCGCTTGGATCAAAATCATCCCAAATGCGTTGAAGGCGATGTAAATATTGGGTGCGAATACGCGAACGCGCAAAACCATTGGCGGCATTCATAATAATTACGTTATTATCAGCAGAAACGATTTTTAAAGGCTCTATCCATGCTTTGAAATCAAGGGGGCCAAGTATAGAACGTAGGCGTGGCCCAAGCGCAGTCCAAATGGCGCGAACTTCAAATAGGCTATCGGCTTCAGATAAGTTATTTTCTTCTTTTGGCTCTGTATTATTTTGGTTTAAATCTGATTGGATGATATGCAAATTATCATCATGCAAGTCACTAATCTTTATATTCTTAGAACCCATTACCAACCCCATTCATTTCATCAAATGACGAAACTATCCTTAAGCCCACATTCTTATTGACGCCTTCAAATTGTTGCCAAAACAAAAGCGTGGAAAATAGAAAACTATTTTCAAAATTATGGGGATTATTGCCCCAAAAGTTTACGAATAATATTCGCACACCAAAACAAAAGCTTTGACTAAAGTAAAAATGCAAGACGCAATATTTACCAAAGCGTTACCTATAATAAGACCCCCGTCCCCATTTATAGGCACAAAAATACCCGACAACAATTTTACAAAAATTGAAGGTTTTCTTTATCAATGTTTGGGTGGCCGTGGCAAAACCTCATTACCTATGCAATCGACAAACATCATAATAATATTCATCAAAAACTGGCGCCGAGAGTTTCATCAACAGCAAAAGTAATTAAGCGCAACAAAATTCGGAAAGCAACAGGAAAAATGATTCTTTTTTTTACAGTTTTGTCATTGACACTACTAGAATCCCAATAGGTTCAGCACATTAGCGAATCACAGCTTTATGTAAAAAAATACATGATGCTGTGGATAACTTCCGCCACGTAAATTCGATTTGTTATATCATTTTTATTAACTTAAAAAATGTATTATTTTTCAATAGGTTAATCACGTGCCTATCTTTTTATAATATTCAAATAAACTACTTATAAAATGTGGATAAATTGCACATCTTTTGCACAAATTTTCAAAAACATAACAAAAAACACCGCACGGGTTACCGTACGGTGTTTTTTAAAAATTATAAATCCGATTAAGCTAGTGCTTTAACGCGTGCGCTTAAGCGTGAAACTTTGCGTGCCGCAGTATTTTTAGCAATAACGCCTTTTGATACAGCGCGCATGATTTCAGGCTCAACAACTGCAAAAGCAGTTTTAGCAGCTTCTTTATCGCCAGCCTTAACAGCATCGTCAAGTTTACGGATAAAGCCACGAACACGTGAACGGCGAGCAGTATTAATCAAAGTGCGGCTTGCAATTTTGCGCGTTGCTTTTTTAGCCGAAGTAGTATTTGCCATTTTATTTCCACATTTGCGCCGCCAATCGGCAGCATGATTTAACCCCAGCGGGGCAAAAGAATTTGAAGGCGGCTCTATGCACAAAGCATTGGCTTTAGTCAAGGCATATTTGAAAGAATTGGCAGAAAATATGCCATTACATTATAAATAGTGCCATCTTACATAATCGCATTTTATGTTTCACAGACACAATTAGCAATTAACATTGCACTTAAAGCAATAAATTGTGTGTAAATCATGCTTAAAGCAGCATTAAAGGGGCGAATAAAGTTGCGCTTTGTGAAAAACTTGGGCAAAAAACTTATCCTTTATAGTGATTTGTTGGTGAAAATTGGTTCGCCATTTTGTTGGAGTTAATAATGCGCCTTACAATTGAACGCTCTGCTTTGCTTAGTGCACTAAACCACGTGCAAAGCGTTGTTGAAAGAAGGACAACGGTTCCTATCCTTTCAAACGTATTAATTGAAGCACGCGATGGTGTTGTTACATTTGCGGCAACTGATTTGGACATTGAAATTATTGATGGCGCCAATGCCGATGTTGAACAAACAGGTTCTTTAACGCTTCATGCGCATACATTTTATGATATTGTTCGTAAGCTTCCTGATGGCTCACAAGTTCGCCTTGAGCTTGCGGCTGATTCCGGGCGGGTTCAAATTACTTCTGGTCGTTCGCGCTATTTCTTACCAATTTTACCTGCAAGTGACTTCCCAAGCCTTGGCAATGGTGAATTTGAAAAAAGTTTCGAGATTGAATTACCAGCTTTGGCGCGCCTTATTGATAGAACGCGTTTTGCAATTTCGCTTGAAGAAACACGTTATTATCTAAATGGTATTTATTTGCATGGCGCAAATGGTGCATCTGGCCCTTGTTTACGTGCGGTTGCTACTGATGGTCATCGCCTTGCGCTTTGTGATTATCCGATGCCAGAAGGTGCAAATGACATTGCAGGCGTTATTATCCCACGCAAAACCATTCTTGAACTTCGCAGGCTTCTTGAAAGTGATGAAGAAGTTGTTGAAATTGCGGTTTCAGAATCAAAAATCCGCTTTAGTGTTGGCCGTGCAACTTTAACTTCAAAAGTAATTGATGGCACTTTCCCTGATTATGAGCGCGTGATTCCAAAAGAAAACCCTCATGTAATGACCCTTAACAATGAAGAATTTGCCCGCGCGGTTGACCGTGTTGCAACAATGGCGATTGAAAGATTGCGCCCAATTAAACTTGGCCTTGAGCAAGATGTGCTTGCGCTTACCTTCTCTAACCCTGAAACTGGTGATGCCCGTGAGGAATTAGAGGTTGCATATCAAGGCCCTGAAATGGAAATTGGTTTTAATGCGAAATATTTGCTTGATGTGTGCGCTTTGGTTGCCGGAACCGCAGAATTCAATTTCCGTGACAGCGCATCGCCAACTTTGGTAAAAGATCAAGCGGATCCAAATTCTGTATTTGTTTTGATGCCTTTGCGTGTATAGATAGATTTGTTTTAAGAAATAAAACAACGGAATTAAAATTTGGCATTATTGCAGCAAGTCGATCAAGAGTTTGCAGATGAAACCAATATTGGTGTCAGACGCCTAATCTTGACCCAATTTCGCAATCATGCCCGCTTTGAACTTGAGAATATTGGCAAAATTTCGGTTCTTTTTGGCCCAAATGGCGCAGGAAAAACCAATATATTAGAGGCAATATCCCTTTTAAATTCGGGGCGTGGCATTCGAAGCGCTGAAATCAATGAATTATCACGCATGGGTGAAGATGGCGGCGCATTTGCGGTATCTGCATTGCTTGGTGATGGAATTGATGAGCGTAAAATCGGCCTTGGCCTTGACATTAACGCCCCAAGTCCACGAAAAATCGCGCGCCTTAACGGCAAAGATGTAAGTGCCAAAACTTTATCCGATAGTTTGCGCATAATCTGGCTTACCCCACAAATGGACAGAATTTTTGCAAGCCCTCAATCTGAACGTAGAAAATTCCTTGATCGCCT
>JAPUEP010000155.1:1458-11210 GCA_027492515.1 Hyphomonadaceae bacterium | reverse complement strand
AAGAGGTTTCGCACCTAAAGCTTGCGCTACTGCGCTGTCAGGTGTGAAGGTTGTGATATCAAATGGAACACCACCAATGAAGTTTGTTGATGTTGCTGTATAACCAATTTGTTGCAAAGAAGGTGCTCTAAAGCCATTTTGTACAGAGCCACGAAGTGCAAAATTGTCATTGATATCCCAACGTGCACCTAATTTACCAGTAACTGTGCTTCCGAAATCATCATAGTTTTCGGCACGAACCGCGCCAGAAACAAGGAAATTATCGGTGATATTTGCTTCTAAATCAACATAAGCAGAATATGATGTTCTGTTAGGGCTAACTTCGTTTGCAGGGCGGAAACCAGGGAAAACCTGTGCGCCAGATGGTGTTGGAGCACCACCAAGTAAAACACCACCATTTGCCCATGATTCATATTCACCAGCAAAGATTGAGTAACCTTCACGACGTGCCTCTAAACCAACGGCAAAATTAAGTGGTTTTGCAAGACCAACATCATATGTACGGTCAGCAGAAAGGTTCAAAACAGCTTGTTTATAATCAAAGCCACCTGCGTCATATTGTGTTTGTGAAGCTGAACCAAATGAACGATTCAAAGTATTTTCGATGGTGAATTCCATACGGTTATATCCACCAACAAGTGACAAATCCATATCCCATTCGCCAGCTTTCCATTTAACACCTTGACCAAATGAGAAGTCGTCAACTTGTGGTGCAATCAAAGGCAAGAAACCGTCAGGGTAAATGCTTGTAACGTTACGCGCATCAGATGCACGGCGGAAGAAACCAGCAGATTCAGCAAATCGGCTTTGGTAAGATAGCCAACCATAATAATCTAGGTTCGCATCAATTTTTGTACCAAAGTTTGCGAACAAAGTTAATTGCTCGATATTTGGTTCACCATACCATGCATTATAACGGTCAAATGTTGCTTCACGTGGATCAAAATTACCACCAACTAAGGCATATTGTTGACGCCAATCTGGCGCAGTACGAACAGTTTTCTTTTGATTCAAATATTCAGCTGCAACAGTGAAATAACCGTTTTTGAAAACTGGTAATCCCGCCCATGCAGATAAATTTAACGTTTCACCGTCATGACGTTTGTAGTTCGCTTTGTCAGCAACAGTCCAATTTGCGCCAGTAGGTACTGCGTCAACCAAAGTTTCCACATTAGTAATACGCTCACCATAAGAAAGAGTGATGCCGCCACCAGTATTTGATTCTTTAAGGCGAACGTTAACAACGCCTGCGATAGCGTCAGAACCATATTGTGCAGATGCACCGTCACGCAAAACCTCAACAGAGCGAATAACGCCAGCTGGGATAGTGTTCATATCAACCGCAGCAGAACCACGACCAACAGTACCATTTACGTTAACCAATGAAGCCGAATGGCGACGTTTTGAATTTACCAAAACCAATGTTTGGTCAGGCGCAAGACCACGCAAAGTAGCAGGGCGGATTGAATCCGTACCATCTGCAAGACCAGGGCGTGGGAAGTTTAAAGATGGCAAAGCAACTGATAATGCTTGATTTAATTCAGATGTGCCTGATTGTGTTAATTGTTGTGCACTTACAACATCAACTGGTGCAGCAGTGTTTAGTGCTGAACGCTGTCCAACGCGTGTTCCAGTTACTACGATTGTTTCTGAATCTTTTGGCGCCGTTTGTGCATTTGCGATTGCAGAGATTGACGCAATTCCTAGCCCTATTAAAAGAGCGCGGGCTGATACTTTCATAAAAAATTCCCCTTATTGTTATGCTTTGGAATTATTTTCAAAGCTAACTACCATTAAAGCGCCCAACATACTGCGGCGCTTTGTCACTATTTGGGGGCAAATCGTGCACTTTTTCAAGGCGATTGGGTGGTATATCTTTCTAAAAATTCATATTTTTAAGAAAGTGTAGTCTAATTGACACAATTTTCGCTATTTTTGCCAATATTTTTGGCAAAATGATGCTTAGCAACCTTTGAAATTTGGCGCGCGCTTTTCAATTATCGCTTTTATGCCCTCTGCATGGTCTTGGGTATGATGTAACATTCCCTGAATATCTGCGGACATTTCAAGTATGGCCTCAAAATCAAGTTTCATGCCTTGGCGTAATAATGATTTTGTAAAACGTAATGCTTGTGGCGGTTGTTTGGCAATTGTTTGGGCAAGGCCAAAAGCTGCATCTTCTAATTCATCAGCTTCGGTGATTTCACTTATATAGCCCCAATCAAATGCTTTTTGTGCATCAATTATCTCGCCACTATATAATAATCTTGATGCATTAGAAAAGCCAAAAGCGCGCGGTGCAAGCCATGCGCCACCATCCCCCGGAATCAGGCCAATTTTCAAAAAGCTAAGGCCAAATTTTGCATTTTTTGATGCGATTCTAATATCAGCCATTGACGCAACATCGCACCCAAGCCCAACAGCAGGGCCATTAATCGCCGCAATTAATGGTAATTCGATATTCCAAATCCCATTCACCATTTTACGAACTTCGGTTTTATAATTTTGTGCAATTTCATACGCGGAACCTGAAAAAATTCCAGTTTTATCGCGCATGCTTTTAATGTCACCACCTGCGGAAAAAGCGCGCCCCTGCCCTGTAATTATCACCACTCTAAGGGTTTTATCATTGTTGATTTCGTTGCAAATATCTTCAAAAACAGCACCATCACCAAGAAGGCCAATAGCATTCATATTATCAGGGCGATTAAATTTAATAATTCCAATTTCACCATTTTTTTCAAATATTAACGCAGACATTTTTCCCCACAATCTATAAGAAATATAGACAAAATAAGATTGAATTACAATTTAAATGAAAGCAGGCGCGCGCATGTGACGCGCCTTTTACCTACAAATTTTGTATTGTGCCTTTTTAATATAAGTTTTATTGCATATTAATCACTTTCATAATTTATGAATGGTGAAGCATGTTACGCCAAAAAAAATTTTGGCTTTGGAGGAGTTTTTATGCGAACAAAATTCAATAATTTGCCTTTGCTTGCAATTGCAACTTTAAGCTTAATCGGTCTTTCGGCTTGTTCAAAAAAAGAAGAAGCAAAAGCACCAGAAGCAATGACAGAAGCAGCAAGCACACCTGCGGCTGATACTATGTCAACAAATAGCGTTGCAAATGAAGTTGCGGCAACACCTGATGCAAGCGATGCGATTAGCGAAGAAGACAAAGCGGCTTTGGCAAAATTACCTGCGCCATACAAAGATGCAGATTTGGCAAATGGTAAAAAACAATTTGCACTATGCAAAGCATGCCATTCAATCGTTGCATCAGAAGGCAATAAAGTTGGCCCAAATATGCATGGTCTTGTTGGTCGTAAATCTGGCACAGAAGCAGGCTTTACTTATTCTGACGCTATGAAAGCTGCTGGCAAAACTTGGGATCTTGCAACTATCGATACATATTTGAAAGATCCAAAAGCGGGTGTTCCAGGAACTAAAATGGCATTCGCCGGCATTCCAAACGATAAAAATCGCCGCGATGTTATTGCTTATATTGCTGTAAACAACAAGAAATAGGATTTAACAAATCCTCAGAGGCCCCCAAATTAAGATTTGGGGGCTTTTTATTTGCTTGATTGAAAGCCTGTGTGCATAATTTTATCGCGGTGAACTTTGACATTTTGCACCAAGCCAAGCGCAAATAAAACTGAAAGCATAACCGAACCACCATGGCTTAAAAAAGGCATTGGCATACCTACAACGGGGAATAACCCCATAACCATTGCCGCATTAATACTTACATAAATAAACAAAAGAATTGTAATGCCACCGGCCAACATTTTACCAAAAAAGTGGCGCGATGAGCGGGCAATTAAAAGCCCCATTGCCATAATTGCAAAAAATAGAACAAGCGCGAAAATGCCGCCCATCATTCCAAATTCCTCCAAAAGCATTGCAAATACAAAATCTGTTTGCCGCTCTGGTAGGAAGTCCAATTGGCTTTGTGTGCCATTCATATAGCCCACACCAAAAAAACCACCAGATCCGATTGCAATCTTAGACTGCGTAATCTGATAACCCTGCCCCATTCTATCAAGTTCGGGGTTTAAAAAAGTTGTAATTCGCTTTTTTTGGAAATCATGCAAAACAAAATCATAGGCTATTATAAATAAAGAGGTTGCACCAACTACCGCCCCAATAATCCAACGCCAATAAATCCCCGCAAGAAAAACCATAAAAGCACCAACCAAAGCAACGGTTGAACCCGTTCCCAAATCTGGCTGTTTCATAATTAATATTGCGGGCGCAAGTGCAATAATCATTGGCACAATATGGTATTTCAACGGCCCCATATTTTTGACGGTTAAATCCTGATAATAACGCGCAAGTGCCAAAACCACCGAGATTTTCATAAATTCTGACGGCTGTATCCTTACAGGGCCAATTGCAATCCACCTTTGCGCACCAAGTGCCGTGTGACCAAATAAATCAACCGCAATTACAAGCAAAAAAGCAATAGCATAGGCGGGATATGCAAGATTATACCAAAACCTGATATCAATCATAGCAACCACAATCATCATGCATATAAACATGCAAAACCTAACAATATGTGGCAAGGCCCATGGCATCCAATTACCACCCGCCGCACCATATAAAAGCAAGGTTCCAAAAGCCGCCAAAAGGGAAACAAGTAATACCATTCCCCATTCAATGCGCTTAAGTTTGCCACCGATTGAATTAACGCCTTCATTCTTTGTGATGTCGAGTAAATTAAGCACCATTAGCCATTCTCACTTCCATCTTTTTTGGCAATATTTTCCCACGGATTATAGGCTTTCATGCTTGAAGGGTCTTTTAAAATAACCGCCTTCATCATTTCGCGTGCCCTTGGTGCTGCGGCTCTTGCGCCGCCGCCGCCGTGTTCAACAATCACTGAACATGCATATTTTGGATTATCAGCAGGGCCAAAACATATAAAGAGGCCGTGGTCGCGCAATTTCCATTCAAGGCTTGCATTTGAACGAACACCGCCCGCACGTTCTGCCATTGTAATACGCCTTACTTGTGCTGTTCCAGTTTTTCCCGCAATCTTCACGCCTTCAATGCCAAATGGTGCATTTGCCGTTCCACCTGGTTCACTAGTAACACCAACCATTCCCGCATGAACAGCTTTCATATGGTCAGGATTTATGTTCATAGATGGCCAGTCACGACGCGCAATACCATTTTTTGGCCTTATAATGCTTGGCTCAACTTCTTTGCCAAATGCGCCAAGTCTTGTTGCTTGAACCGCTAATTGTAATGGTGTTACACCGACAAGCCCCTGCCCAATCGACATGTTGATTGTGTCAGTAATATGCCATGGTTGCTTAAATACTTTTTGTTTCCATGCAGGGTCAGGAATATGGGCTTTTGAAACACTTGGTATGCCTATATCAAATGCCTTATCAAGACCAAAACGGCGTGCCATTTGCGCAATTTTATCGGCCCCGAGCCTGCGACCAACTTCGTAAAAATATACGTCACATGATGCTTTAATTGCATAATGTAAATTCACAGCGCCATGCCCACGGCGCGCGTCACAGTGGAATCGATTACCGCCAATATAAATAAAACCAGGGCAATTTATATGCTCATCTTCACGAATTACACCCGCTTCTAAAGCGGCAACCGACATTAATGTCTTAAAGGTTGAACCCGCAGGATAATTACCACGCACAGCCTTATGATAAAGCGGGTGCCTTTCATTATCGATATAGGCTTTGTAATCAGGGCCAGAAATTCCATCGACAAACTTATTCGGATCATAAGATGGCGATGAAACCATCGCCAAAATTTCGCCAGTTTGAACATCCATTAGAACAATTGCACCAGCTTCACCCTTTAATTGTTCATAGGCCAATTGCTGCAATTCAGCATCAATGGTTAGAACAATCGGCTCACCAGATATTGGATTTAGGGCTGGGTCAGGAATTTCGCGTACAATTTTGCCATGTGCATCAACTTCTAATTTGCGCGCGCCGTGTTTGCCTTTTAAATTTACTTCTTGCGTCTTTTCAAGGCCTTCTTTACCCACGCGTATAGCGGGGTGTTTGGCATCCTTATCAATTTTTGTTTCTGCATCATTGGCTTTTGATACATAACCAACAATATGGGCGAAACTTTCACCCAAAGGATAATTTCGGCTTTCGCCCATTTCAGGATAAACACCGGGATATTGCGCTTTAAAAAGGCTTATTTGCGAATATTGTTCCCATGACAAATTACTTACAATCTGTGCGGGCAAATAACGCGGCGCAGTTTTTATATCTTTTTTGGTTTGTTCAACTTTTTCATAAGGAACATTAAAATAGCCTGATAATTCATCAATTGTTTTGAATAATTGCTTGCTATCTTCAAATTCATCGCGAACAACCATTACACGAAAATCACGGCGATTTACCGCAATTGGAATACCAAACCTGTCATAGATTGGGCCGCGCGAAGCGGGTATGATTGTAAAATTAAATTGGTTTTGCGCAGCTTCTAATCGAAATTCACTATTTTCAAATATTTGTAGCTTTGCCATTCTAAGGCCAAGCGCGCCAAAGCCCAAACCGCCCATTGCCGAAAGAAAGAAAGTTCTGCGATTAAAGAGGGATTCATTATCACTCATTGGCGCACCTCTTTAATTTCAAGATATGGTGCGGCGAAAATACCAATTAGAACAGTTAAAACCAAAGGTAAAATCAAGCCAGTGAGATTTGGAACATCAGAAACCAATAATCCCACAACAATCATTGATGCCGTAAAACATAATGTTGATGCAAATATATCAATGATATTGCTTTTGAAATTTAGTGGCAAGAATGCAAATAAGCCCGCCAACATCCCATAAGATGCAACATTTACCGCACCATAAATTCCAATTTTTTGCCCTAGAATCAAATCCTGAACCAAGCCTAATAAGAAAAGGAAGAGCGCAATATATGCGTTAAAACCATATTTGCTTATGTTGGGCAAAAACCAAACAAGCGCAAAAGGCCAAATATATGTACCTAATATATTTCCAAATTTTGCAAGATTTAGAATGCTTATAGCAATAACCAAAAACGCACAAAACAATAATTGGCGAAAATTAATTTTTGGAAGTTCGATTGCACTATCAATCATAGAGAACCCCAATTAAGCATGTATTTTGTAATTTTCTATTGTTGAACATTTTCAGGATTGGCAGTTTTAGGAGCCTCATTTTGACCTGTTTCGCTTTTCTGTTCAACATTATTATCAATTACTTTTACTTTAAATCCTTCGGGTGGTTTTGCGCTTACGACATTGCCAGTTTGAGTGCCTGTTGGTGAATTACTTGCGCCTTGCTTTTTCTTTGCATTATCAAGCTCGGCTTTTAGTTTTCGTAATTCTTGCGCTTGTGCGATGGCTTGTGGGGTTTGCGCACTTGGGATTGCAGCAGCGCCCGCATCAAGTGGAAGAATTGCCCCGCCTGCATTAGGTGCATTTAAAGGGGCATTAGCATTTGGTGCCATTCCCTGCCCAATCACATAACCATTGGTTTTATCACTTGGCGATGGAATATAATTTGGGGCAATTAATTTAACATAATCAATCGCGCCAGAATTTATTGCAAGTTTAACCCGCCATTTGCCATCTGGCCCAATTGCGGCCTGACCAACTGCGACGCCGCGCGGAATAATTCCATCATCGCCAGATGTAAGCACACGCTCATTTGCTTGGATTAAAGCGGGAATATTTAGATGTTCAAGACTTGGGGCATCGGTTTTATCACCAACCAAAATGGCGCGCCCACGTGTTGTTTCCCCCATTACTGGAATACGGCTATCGCCATCGGTCAAAAGCAAAACACGTGAACTATCTTTGCCAACCGAAACAACCCGACCAACAAGGCCAAATTGATTTACAACAATCCAATTCGCGGCAACACCCTGATTAGCGCCAATATTCACAATCGCAGATTTTGCAAATGGGCCATTGGTTTCTGCAACCAAGCGCCCAACCAACATTTTTGACGGTGTAAGACTTGTGATATTATTTAGTTTTTCATAAGTTTCAAGCTTTTCGGCAATTGCACGCGCACTGTCACGCCATTCCAATAATGCCTTATTTTCCGCCCTAAGTTTTCTTACTTCTTCAGCATTTGTAAAAATAGAGCCGACATAATCAACACCAGAACGAACAAGATTTACAGGCGCATTTACAATTTCGCCGCCAATTTTCCCAATATCAGAAAAACCACCAGATAAAGCAGGAATTTTCTGACTTCTTACAAGGAAAACACCGCCAGCAACAAGGGCAATAATCGCACCAATTCCCACAAAACGCCCCAAAGGCGTTTCTTTTTTACGATAGGAACTGGTACGTCTTGCCATTTTTTTATCCATTCAATCCAGTTGAATTATACTTTTGTAAGGATGCCTTTCCATTGCTCTAGGTCTTCGGCACATTTTCCAGTACCCAAAACCACGCAAGACAACGCATCATCAGCAACACTTACAGGAAGACCCGTGCGGGCGCGTAAAACAACGTCAAGATTACGCAATAATGCGCCGCCGCCAGTCAACATGATACCTTTTTCAACAATATCAGCCGCAAGCTCTGGCGGGGTTGTTTCAAGGGCAACATGAACCGCATCAACAATCTCTTCAACAGGGTCAGCCAAAGCAGTTGAAATCGCTTGTTCAGTAATAATTGCTTCACGCGGAACGCCATTAATAAGGTCACGGCCTTTAACAGGCATTTGCAAGCCAACACCATCAGCAGGCGCACAAGCAGAGCCGATTTCTTTCTTAATACGTTCAGCAGTAGTTTCGCCGATTAAAAGGTTTTCAGTACGGCGAAGGTGATTAATTATCGCCTCATCCATTCTGTCACCACCAACGCGTACAGAGCGCGCATAAACAATGCCTTCAAGTGAAAGAACCGCAACTTCGGTTGTGCCGCCGCCAATATCAACAACCATAGAACCAGATGGTTGATCAATTGCCAAACCTGCACCAATTGCCGCCGCCATTGGCTCTTCAATAAGCCATGCATCAATTGCACCAGCGTTTAAAGCGGCATCTTGAATTGCACGGCGCTCAACTGGCGTTGCACCAGATGGAACGCAAATCACGATGCGCGGGCGACCTTTAAACCATGATTTTGAATCTTCATTAACTTTACGAATGAAATGTTTAATCATTTCTTCGGCAACTTCAAAATCAGCGATAACACCATCGCGCATTGGGCGAATAGCCTCAATTTGCCCAGGGGTTCTGCCAAGCATAAGTTTGGCATGTTCGCCAACCGCTTGAACAACTTTACGACCATGTTTGGTTGAATATGCAACCACCGAAGGTTCATTCAAAACAATGCCGCGACCTTTAACATAAACCAAAGTATTGGCGGTACCCAAGTCAATCGCCATATCACTCGTAAACCAGTTGAACATATTATAAGCTTCTTTTCACCGATAAAGTTAAAATGTGGCGCAAATCCGCCAAATTAGTTTGTGTGTTTCGTGCCTTGATACGCATTTTTAATCAAGGGCAAAAACTGAAATTCTAACATTTTTAGGCATTAATTTTTCACAACATAACACGCAATCGCCGTTACAAATTAATTGGGGTGAAAAAAAGGCAAGAAAACTAAATTTTTGGAGAAAATAAACTACATATCCAATTCTGCTTTTTCGAGTGCATGAATTTCGTCGCGTAATTTTGCGGCTTCTTCGAATTCCAATTCTTGGGCGTGTTTTAGCATGCGTTTTTCAAGGTCTTGGATTATAGTGCGAATAT
>JAPUEP010000155.1:0-1448 GCA_027492515.1 Hyphomonadaceae bacterium | reverse complement strand
GGCGTGCATTATATTCGCCTTTACGATAGTTTTCGGCAGCTTCTGCGCCATATACCGCCTCCATAATATCTTTGATTTCAGATTTTACGGTTTTTGGCGTGATATTATTGGCAAGATTGTGGGCAATTTGCTTTTCGCGCCTTCTACTGGTTTCTTTCATTGCGCGATCCATAGAGCCAGTGATTTTATCGGCATATAAAATCACCTTAGCTTCTGAATTACGTGCGGCGCGCCCAATTGTTTGCACCAATGAAGTTTCAGAACGTAAGAAACCTTCTTTATCGGCATCAAGAATACAAACCAAACCACATTCAGGAATATCTAAACCTTCACGTAAAAGATTGATACCAATCAAAATATCAAACACACCAGCGCGCAAATCACGCACAATCTCAATACGTTCAACCGTATCAACATCAGAGTGCATATAACGAACTTTCAGGCCTTGTTCGAATAAATAATCTGTCAAATCTTCGGCCATTTTTTTGGTTAGGGTGGTTATTAAAACCCGATGCCCATCTTGGATTGCGCGGCGGCATTCATCCAAACAATCATCAACTTGGGTTCTTCCATGCGCGTGAACGGGGCGCACTTCTACTGGTGGGTCAATAAGGCCAGTTGGGCGAATTACCTGTTCAACATATACCCCTTCCGTCTTTGTTAATTCCCAAGGCCCTGGGGTTGCCGAAACAAAGATTGATTGCGGGCGCATTGCATCCCATTCTTCAAACCTAAGTGGACGGTTATCCATACAAGATGGAAGCCTAAAGCCATATTCTGATAAAGTGCGCTTACGATTATAATCGCCCTTAAACATTGCCCCAATTTGCGGGACTGTTTGGTGGCTTTCGTCAACAAATATTATGGCATTTTGTGGCAGATATTCAAATAAAGTTGGTGGCGGCTCACCGGGTGCGCGCCCTGTTAGATAACGTGAATAATTTTCAATACCGGCGCAAAAGCCCGTTGCCATCATGGTTTCAAGGTCAAATTTTGTACGCTCATTAAGCCTTTGGGCTTCTATAAGCATGCCATTTTCTTCAAACCATTTTACCCTTGCTTCTGCCTCCGCTTTGATTTTTATCATTGCAGCCGATAGTGCTGGGCGCGGTAATGTATAGTGATTATTGGCATAGATTTTGACGGTTTCAAATTCGTCGGTTTTTTTGCCAGTTAATGGGTCAAACTCATGAATAGTTTCAACTTCATCACCAAAGAAACTTATGCGCCATGCCCTATCTTCCATATGCGATGGATAGACATCAATCACATCACCGCGCACACGAAATGTGCCGCGTGTAAAGGCAATGTCATTTCTTTTATATTGAAGCGCGACCAATTCCTTGGTTAATTGGGTTAAATCCGCCGCCTCGCCTGCGTTTAAAGTAATTGTCATTGATGAATATGATTCAACCGAACCAATACCATAAATACAAGAAACCGATGCA
>JAPUEP010000154.1:8218-11321 GCA_027492515.1 Hyphomonadaceae bacterium | reverse complement strand
CAATACCAATAACAAATGATGCCGTGCGACTTACACCAAAAACAAGCCATGCAATAAGGGCAATACCGATTGAACAAATCGCAACCTGCAAACCGCCAAGCGTAAAAATCAGGCGGCGCATTGATTTTATACGTTCAAAAGAAAGTTCAAGCCCAATTGCAAACAAACGGAACATTACGCCTAATTCGCTCATCGTTTTAATTGTTCTACTTTTGGTGATTACAAACGGCTCTAGAAACTTATATTGTTGACTTAATGCACCCAATGCATAGGGGCCAAGCAATACACCACTTAAAATATATCCCAATACTGGTGAAATTCTAAAACGATAGAATATTGGCACAATAAGTGCCGCCGCAGTAAGAATTATAAATAATTCGCGTAAGTTTAACGAATTTCCCAATGGGTCGACATGTGGTGGCATTATTCTTTCCCAATTATGATATATTCACCGTCAATTATAAACGGATATGTTCGCAAAGGTGTTCCGCGCCCAGGGCCACCCATACAGTGACCATTTGCCACATCAAAAACCGCACCATGACCTGCACAAATTATATCACCATCAAGCGAAAATAAGAATTCACCATCTGGCGTATCAAGCGGCCAGCCAGCATGCGGGCAACGGTTAATATAGATAAAAAACCCCGTTTCACGGCGCATTATGATTAATGGTATATATTCATCATTAGGCCAAATTTCAACCAGTCGCGCGCCATCAATAGGCAAATCGACAATTTTCACCTTCACTAACGTGGGTTTAATATTTTGTGTTGTATTATGCGCACCATCCGATAAGGGCGGTTTTTCACCATGACTATTTATGATTCTATATCTCCTATAATTCATCAACCTGTTGTTCAAGCTACGATGTGGCTTGTAATATGTGGGGCGGTTTTCACCACTTTGCAAAGTATTTTTCCCCATGATGCGCAGCAGCCAAAAATCCGAAAGGATGCCTATCAAGATATTTTTTATTGGATTGCCGCGCCGCTTTTATATTCGGGAATTGCAACATTAATGCTTATGGCGGGGCTTTGGGTTATTTTCCAAGGCAATATGGATAAAGCAGGTGAATATGCAACCAAGGGCGGCGCATGGATTGCAGGTTTCCCTCTTTGGGCACAGGCAATAATGGCATTATTATTTACCGACTTGTCACTTTATTGGACGCACCGATTGTTCCATATGGGCAAATTATGGAAATTCCACGCAATCCACCATGCAGCAACCGATATGGATTGGCTAACTGCGGCACGCTTTCATCCGCTCAATGTAATCTGTCACACTGTTTTTGCAAATTCATTGGCAATTTGGATTGGCTTTCCACCGGTTGCAATTGCGGTTTTAACGCCATTTAATATATTATATTCTTCAATGGTTCATGCCAATTTGAATTGGACCTTTGGGCCATTTAAATATATTTTTGCAAGCCCTGTATTCCATCGCTGGCATCATACTGGCCCTGATGAGGGTGGAAATATGAATTTTGCGGCAACTTTCACTTTCCTTGATTTGATTTTTGGCACTTATTATATGCCAGAGGGAAAATTACCTGGTAAAACCGGTCTTTGGGAAGATTATGTTCCAAAAAATATTATCGGCCATTTGATTTTCCCATTTTTCGGAAAAACCCGTGAAGAAGAAGCTATAGAAAATAAAATCGCCGCAGAATAATTAATTACAAATACAAAAAGAAAGGGCGGCTTAATCAAGCCGCCCATTTTTATATCATTTCTTATGCCATTGATTGATTGGCAAATTCCTTAAGCTGGGTATTGGCAATTGATAATTTTGCAAATGTCCAACCACCGCTTGCACTTAATTCTTTAAGCGCTGCCTGTGTGCGGGCAAAAGTATCTTTGTTTTTATCAAGCCATGCCTTCATTGCATTATCAACCCATGCACGGCTTGGTGATGCAATATTTGACGAAAGCTCTTTATCATTTTTGATAAAATCAATAAGGCTTTCGGTCATTGATGCCTGTTCTGCCATGAAATCTTCCATGATACGGCGCACGGCAACCCTATCCCAATGGTCAGGTGTGATTGCAAGGCCTGCATGGGCACGTAATTCATCAAAACCAACATGTGCACCAATTGAATGATAAAGACGCGCCGTAGCCTCCATTGAGATTGATTTTGCATTGGCAATATCAACAATATCGGTTGCAGAAGTTAAAACTCGCAGGCTTGCAACTTCGCGCGCCAATTCTTTTGGTGTGCCTTTATCAATATAGGTTTGCGCTTTATCTTTAAGACGTGCTGCCTCAAAATTAGAAACAATATCGAAAATCATTTTTTTCAATTGCGCGATACCATCAGTATAAATATCAACCAATTCACCAACAGGTTTCAGGCCACCGCCCTTAACTGCACGGCGTGCGAGCCAATAAGTCTGGCGGCGCAAAATCGCAATTACATCCATCATCAATGATGATTGAACATCGGCAGGGATTTTTAAATCAAGCGCATTAATTGCATCAATGATTTTATCTAATTCAAAAATCTTACGCGCCCCCGCAAAAGCACGAACCACCGCACCAGTATCAGCAAGCGCAGATTCACGCGCACGCTCCATAAAGGTAATACCGCCTAAATCAACAATACGATTTGCCAAAACCGTTGCAATAATTTCGCGTTTTAGGCGGTGATTATTCATCGCATCAACAAATTGATGACAGCCATCAGGGAAATAATTAATCAGCGTTTTTTCAAACCATGGATCATCGGTTGCCGATGACGCCATAATTTCACCAAATAATTGGATTTTGCCGTAAGCGGTCAAAACCGATAATTCAGGACGGGTTAAACCTTCATTGCGTTCAATTTTAGCGCGCATCTCATCAGATGATGGCAAGAATTCAACGGCGCGGTTTAATTGGCCTTGTGCCTCCAAACCCTCCATGAAGCGTTCATGGGCATCAATATCGGCATTTGCCGTTGCTTGTTGCAATGAAATTGCCAAGGTTTGCGAATAATTATGCGCCAAAACATGGTGTGCAACATCATCGGTCATTTGCGCAAGTAATTTATCGCGCGCATCCATTGTCATGCTGCCTTGGGCAACTAATGAATTTAGAAGAATTTTGATATTTACTTC
>JAPUEP010000154.1:0-8118 GCA_027492515.1 Hyphomonadaceae bacterium | reverse complement strand
ATACCAATTACTGATTTCATTTCATCAGATAAAGGAATTGATTTCAAACTACGTGAGAAGATACCGCCGCCTTTTGAAATTAAATCCTTATTATAATCTGCCCAAGATGAACGCGGCAGGTTGAACATTCTTTGACGTTCTTTGAAAGAAATTTCGGCATCAGGATTTGGGTCAATAAAAATATCGCGGTGGTCAAAGGCCGCCACAAGTCTTATTTTTTTCGACAATAGCATTCCATTGCCAAAAACGTCACCCGACATATCGCCAACGCCAATAACATTGAATTCTTGGCTTTGTGTATCATGGCCCATTTCACGGAAATGGCGTTTAACCGCTTCCCACGCACCTTTTGCAGTGATTGCCATTTTCTTATGGTCATAACCAACCGAACCGCCAGATGCAAAAGCATCACCAAGCCAATGCCCATATTGCGCCGAAACACCATTGGCAATGTCAGAGAATGTGGCAGTGCCTTTGTCCGCCGCCACAACCAAATATGGGTCATCATTATCGTAACGAACAACTGATTTTGGTGCAATTATTTCACCTTTTGAACCAATATTATCTGTTAAATCCAAAAGACCATAAAGGAAGGTTTTATAGGCCAAAATACCTGCGGCCTGAACTTCATCCCTATTACCATTTTTTGGCAATTGTTTCGGGAAAAACGCGCCCTTTGAACCAACGGGAACAATAACCGCATTTTTAACCTGCTGCGCCTTAACTAGACCCAAAACTTCAGTACGGAAATCATCGCGTCTATCTGACCAGCGAAGGCCGCCACGTGCAACGGGGCCAAAGCGCAAGTGCGCACCTTCAACCAATGGTGACCAAACCCAAATTTCACGGAATGGTTTTGGATTTGGAACTTCATTAATCTGCGAGGTTGTGATTTTAAATGACATATAAGGTTTAATGCCATTTTCGCCATTTTGATAATAATTTGTGCGAACAATATTATTAATAAGAGTGCAAATGCGGCGTAAAACGCGGTCTGCATCAAGGCTTGGAACTTGGTTTAATTGTTCCAAAATTTGCGCATTAATTTCTTTCTGTTTGGCTTCTGATTCTTTTTTAGAATAATTTTCAGGGTTAAAGCGCACCTCGAACAAATTGATTAATAATTGTGCGATTTGCGGATAATCAGATAATGCCTGCTCCTGCACTGCCTGTGATGGATCAAGCCCTGTTTGACCGCGCCATTTTGCAAGCGCGCGCATCAAGCTTGCCTGACGCCACGAAACGCCAAGCTTTAGTATTAGGCGGTTAAAGCCGTCATTTTCAGTAAGGCCACCCCAAACCGCGCCAAATGATTCTTCAAATGAATTTTCAACCTTGGCAAAATCAAGCGCTTTCCCGCTTTGGGTGCGCATATAAACATCATGAACCCAGAGAATTTTCTCATCTTCTTTGGTTTTGATTTGATATTGGGTTTCGCTTTCGACAAAAAGCCCCATTGATTCAAAAATTGGCAAGGCGCGCGATAATGCCACCGGATTATCGGCTTTATAAATTTTGCAACGCAATGAAGTTTCATCATCATCAGACAAACGATATGCACGAACTCGTACATCTTCACCGCTTACTTGTGCAAGATTTGCAACATCAAGCAAAGCCTCTGTGGCGCCAAAATTTTCGCGATAGCCAGCAGGGAAGCCGCCCAAAAATGGTGCGATTAATGTTTCTTGCCCTTCGCCCAATGCTTCTAATGCATCATCCCAAGTGAAGGTGATTTTTGCAATATCATCTTCAAGCTCTTCGATATTTGGTTCTAAATGGTCATAAGGATTTACGCCAATAATATAATGAACCCGCGCAAGCGGCGCATCACCAAATAATGGATAATAAGCCGATAAGCGCCCCGAATAGGCTTTTGCCAATGCATCGCCAATTTTTGCGCGAACTTCGGTATTATATTTATCACGCGGCACAAAAACCAAGATTGACATAAAGCGGTCAAAGCGGTCACGGCGCACAAAAATCCTTGTGCGCGGTCTATCCATAAGATGTTGCACACCCATTGTAATGCGTAATAAATCATCTTCTTCGATTTGGAATAATTCGTCGCGCGGGTAATTTTCGATTAATTGGCGGAATTTTTTATCATTATGAGAACCGTCAACAAAACCTGCACGTGAAATCACGCGCTCTACTTTGCGGCGCAATAATGGAACATCACGCACCATTTTATCATATGCTTCGGCGGTAAATAGACCGACAAAACGGTCTTCGCCAATCACATTGCCCGCATCATCATATCTTTTAATGCCAATATAATCCATTACGGCGCGGCGATGAACGCGTGAACGTAAATTTGATTTGGCAACAACAATTGGTGTTGCTTCGCGCAAATATGCCATTAATTTGTCGGATAAGAATGTCGGTTCTGATGAACGGCGCAAAACGGAGCGTAATGAATCGCGCAAAAGACCAAGGTTTTTATCTTCTATAATATTTGGTTCATCATTTATGAATTCGCCCTTTGTGTTGCGATTATATTCATAAGAACGTGCGCCCAAAAATACGAAATGATCATCTTCAAGCCATTTTAGAAAGGCAATTGATTCTGCGATTTCATCAAAACCCGCAGGGGTTTTTGCAACCGCCAAATCCCTAATACAATCATTCATGCGCGCTTTCATTGATTTGAAATCACTTACTGCCAAACGCACATCTTCAAGGGTTTCGCGAACGCCCATTAAAATTGCATCACGCTTTGCCTGTGGCAAAGTTGGAAGATGCACTTCAATCATTGATTCTTTTATTGGATTGCCATCATTGCCACGCTTGCCATCATCATCACGCATAATGGAAATAAGCGGGTGGAACATTGCGCGCACTTCAACACCTTGAGCGCCAATTTCACCCATCACACTATCCACAAGGAAGGCAGAATCGGGGCCAACGATTTGTAAAATGTCACGCTCTAAATTGCGGCCATCAAAACCTTTTCCTTCGAAAAGACGAATTTCTTTCGAGCTTGGACGTTTTGTTGCCGACCATTGCCAAAAACTTTGGGCAAGGAATGCAATATCTTTTGCACTTAAATCACCCACATCATCTTGTGTGGCATCATTGGCAATTTGGGTTAAAAATGAATTTGCAGCTTGGTCAAACTGACCATTTGAAAAGAAGGCTTTAAATTCTTGGGCGGCGTTTAATAATTCTTCGGCGTTTATTTTGCTATCTGCGGCATCAACTGACATTATTTCCCCCTCCGATGGTTTCGGATGTATATTTCTTGTCGTGTTTGTATTCAAAAAATGTGTACGGATTATCGTGAACGATTTTTGATAAACTTTTACTATAATTTCACATTCAATATAATGAATTGTTACTTTTGTAACTAATTATGAAAAATTTTTGCAGAACTTACTGGAATTTGTGCTATTTTTTTAGAATTACGGCCTGTGCAACAATGCATCTTTCGCCATTAAAGGTTATGGAAGGGCTTCCATATAATTCATAGCCGTCCTTAAGGGCTTGTGACACACGTTCGCAAAATGCTTTATCATCTGGCCCAGTTAATAGACGGTATCCTAATTTTTCTGTTTGTTCGCTCATTTTACACCTTAAAACGATAATGGCCATTTATTTTGAATGAAAATAATTCATCATTCTCTTGAACACCAAGGCCACGATTATGAATTACTAAGGGTCTTTTATTATCAAATAATGACATTTTGTCACTTACCAACATGATATGTGGTAATCTATTTCCAATCAGACATGTGACGATATCACCGGCGCGATAATCTTGTGAATTTTCACTTATATTAAGTTTTTGTCCAAATTTTGAAAAATAAACCATCAAATTTGGAACGCGCCTATGGTCAATATTTGTATCAGTTGATTTTAAGCCCCAGGTTTTTGGATATTTTGGAAAATTTGCCGCCATATCTTCATGAACTAATTTTTGTAAATCAATTCCGATGGCACGGTAAGCGCGAATGATTACATCGGTGCAAACCCCATATTTCTTATCCACATCACCCATTGGATAGGGGATTTTTGTATAATTTGGGTCATAAGTTACCCAATTTTTGGTTTGCGCGCGCGCCGCCAATATTAATTTTTCTAAATCAGTTTGCGCATAAGCATTAATTGGATAAGCTAAAGCGCCAATAAATCCCAATAAGTTTCGCCGATTTATCAAATCAATTTGCTGCATTATTGCCCCTTTTGGCTTCACGAATACGGCCGCGAACAAAATAATTTTCACCATCTTTTGGATCTAATAATATTGCATGACTTATATCGCGTTCGGCCTCATTATATTTTTTTAATTGTAATCTTGCTTCGGCACGAAGCCTTAATGTGAATGGAATTTCTTGTTTTAATGCCATTGCTTTATTCAAATCGCTTTCGGCATCTTTCCAATTTTCTTGCATTGCATAAATACGCGCCCTATCAACCAATAAATCGGCATTTTTTTCGTCAAGTTCGATGGCTTTATTAATCTCTATCAATGCTTCATCAGGAAGGCGCGCCAATAGATAGCCATTGGCAGATTGGCTTAATATAGTGGTTTTCTTAGTCAGCCTGTCTTTTGAAATAAACGGTGCAAGGTTTGATAATATTTTTGCGCCATTTTCATAATCTTCATTTTCAATATAGGCCACGCCAAGGCAATGCTGGGCATCAATATTGCCAAAGCGCGCGCGCCAATCAATTGCATAATCAATGCCTTTTTGCGGATTTTCACTTGCAATTTTTATACATTCAGCAAAATTCTTATTTTCCGGAAGGCTTTGCGCATTTGCAAATGGCGCATAAAATACAAAGGCAAAAAGGCCAAGATTTAAAATTTTTATTTTCATAGAACCACGTTAGACTAAAAATCTTCCAAAATCGCTTTAAAATTCTGCAAGGTTGCTAATATTAATGATTAAAGCCTTTTGATTTTGCAATTAAATCATTAAATACAGAATTTAGACTTTTCAAAGGCATAAAATGGAAAATAACAAAACCCCGGTTTCGGTAATTACTGGCTTTTTGGGCGCAGGAAAAACAACACTTTTAAATCAATTGCTTACAAATCAATCAGGTAAAAAATATGCCATTATTGTCAATGAATTTGGTGAAATTGGCATTGATAATGATTTAGTAGTTGGCGCCGATGAAGAAATTTTCGAACTTAATAATGGCTGTGTTTGTTGCAATGTTCGTGGCGATTTAATTCGAATATTGGGCGCGCTTTTCAAACGCAAATCCGCTTTTGATGCAATTTTGATTGAAACCACGGGCCTCGCCAAGCCTGCACCCGTTGCCCAAACCTTTTTTGCCGATGATGATATTGCAAGGCGTGCCTATCTTGATGGCATTATAACTATTGTTGATGCGGTAAATATTATTTCAAACTTAAATGAGTTTGAAGAAGCAACCAACCAAATCGCCTTTGCCGATATTATAATTTTAAACAAAGTTTCAGAAGTTGGCCCCGAAGAAATAGAAAAAATAAGAAGTGCTATCAAATCAATTAATATTGGTGCAAAAATCATCGAAACCGATAATTCAAAAATCGATGAAAGTGAGATTTTCAACCTCAATTCTTATGATGATGCAAAAGAAGATACGATTAATCGCTATTTCAAAAAAAATGACCATCATGGTCATCACCATCATCATCATCATCATCACGACCACCTTGAACAAAATGGTGTAAAGGCGCTTTGTATAAAAAGTGATAAGCCGCTTGATGAAAATCGTTTTATGAATTTTCTATCAACACTTGTTGGAGAATTTGGTGAAAGCCTTTTGCGCTTCAAAGGTATTGTAAAAATTGCCAACCAAAATGCACCATTTATTTTCAATGGCGTACATATGATGGTTGATGCGGATTATAAAAATGACAAAAATTTTGGTGAAAATTTCGAATCAAGGCTTGTTTTTATTGGAAAAGACCTTCCGCAAGATGAGATAATTGCTAACTTTAAGGTATGCGAAAATTAGTCGAAATTCTCTTTTTAAGGGAAATTAACCAACTTATATGCAAATAATCCCCAGAAAATGTAATAAATCATAGGATTGCAGCTATTTTTATCTTGACGAAACAGGGCAAACGGCCTTTGTCCTATTTACCCCGAATGATAGATTCGACGCATTCGGCAACAAAAAGCACCCATTTGGGGCTGTCTAGTTTGGAGAGCTTTGATGAGCAAAAAAGAAATGATCGACGCAGTGGCGGAAAAAGCCGGAATCACCAAAGAAAAAGCTGGTGTGGCTATTGACGCATTGACCGCTTACATTGAGTCTGCCTTGAAAAAAGATGGCGAAGTAACTTTCGCACCTCTTGGCAAATTCAAAGTTTCTAAGCGTGAAGCACGCACAGGTCGCAACCCTTCAACTGGTGCTGCGGTTCAAATCCCTGCAGCTAAAGTTGCTAAATTCTTGCCTTCTAAAGGTTTGAAAGAATCTTTGAACTAATTTAGTTTAAAAAGTTACAGGGCGGCCCCAGAAATGGGGTCGCCCTTTTTCTATGTCTTAAATTTAAAATGGTTTAAATTATATAATTAAATAATCTTCGGCGGCGCCAATAATTTTGGCTTTTATAATTTCACCTGCCACGCCATTATCAATCTTTACACGCGTAAAGTTTTCAAGGCGGCCATAGCCATTGGCTTCGATTAAAATATCTTGTTCTGTGCCAATTTGGCTTTGTAAATGCTGTGATAGCAATTGCGCGCCTTTTGCACGCAAAATTGCCGCGCGTTCTTTAATTATATTACGCGAAACTTGTGGCATTTTTTGCGCAGGGGTTCCTGGGCGCGGGCTATAAGGGAAAATATGGGCATAGGTTATATTTGCTTCGTCAAGAAGGCTTAAACTATCTTGGAAATGCTCTTCGGTTTCGGTTGGGAAACCTGCAATAATATCGGCACCAAAAACTATTTCTGGGCGTGCCGCTTTTAGCCTTGCCACCAAATCAATTGCATCTTGGCGCAAATGGCGGCGTTTCATGCGCTTTAATATCAAATCATTCCCATGTTGCAATGATAAATGCAAATGCGGCATAAGGCGTGGATTTTGAGCAAAATTACGGAATAGATTTTCATCAATCTCTATCGCATCAATTGATGAAAGCCTAAGCCGAACTAAATCAGGGCAAAGTTTGAAAATTCTATCAACCAAATTCCCCAAATTTGGTGAGGCGGGTAAATCCGCGCCCCATGATGTTAAATCAACACCCGATAAAACAACTTCTTTAACACCATTATCGACAAGCCGATTAATAGTGCGAACCACTTCGGCAGCAGGAACAGAGCGTGAGTTTCCACGCCCATAAGGAATGATGCAAAAAGTACAACGATGGTCACAACCATTTTGCACCTGTATATAGGCACGTGTGCGCCCCTCTATTCCATCAATTAAATGGCTTGCGGTTTCTTTTACGCTTAAAATGTCATCAACAATTATACGCTCATCATTAAGCAATAAGCCTTGATAGGTTTCAGGTTTGGTTTTTTCATTATTACCAATTACCTTTTCAACCTCTTCCATATCTGCAAAGCTTTGTGGGTCTATTTGCGCGGCGCAGCCCGAAACAATGATTTTAGCATTTGGATTATCACGTTTTGCGCGCCTTATTGTTTGTTTTGCCTGACGTACCGCTTCAGAGGTTACGGCACATGTATTTATAAGAACTATTTCTTCATTAATTGAACGCGCAGCAAGCTTCATCGCCTCTGTCTCGTAAGTATTGAGGCGGCAGCCAAGGCTTATTGCGCGAATATTACCATATTTGGATTGTGTAGGGTTCGCGCTATTGATGTCGTGTTCTATTTCGTCTGACATTGAGGGTGTGTTTTTATATTCTTGAAAACGATAAAATAATCGCCATATTAAGTTTCAAGCTTGCTATAGAGGAAACGCGATATGTTGGAAAGTATTTTGCATAACAAAATGAGTTTTGGATACGCAATACATTTGCTTCTGTTTTTGTGGGCAATGTTTTCAATCACGCAAAATCGCAATGAAGGCGCTTTTGGCAAGGCATTATGGGTGGTTTGGGTTGCCTGTGTTCCTGTTATTGGTTTCTTGTCTTGGTTCTTTTTTGGACCAAAAGCGCCAAAAGGAAACAATTAGTCGCCACCATTTTGCATAAACCCACCGAATGCG
>JAPUEP010000153.1 GCA_027492515.1 Hyphomonadaceae bacterium | reverse complement strand
CGATGGTTTAGGTTTCCATATTCCACGCGGCTTTTTATATTTCTCATTGGCATTTTCTATGGGGGTGGAACTTATCAACATTAGGCAACGCAAAAAATCAGATAAACACTGATACTTTTGTCATCGCACGTTAAGAATTTCATTGAAAAATTACCTATTTTATATAAAATACCTAAAATAGGTAATTTGGTGAAGTATGCAAAGTGTTAGAGCAACGGATTTTGTAAATAATTTTGGTCGCTGCAACCAAGAAGTGCAACGCGAAATAATTGAAGTCACAAGCCATGGTCGTCCAATTGGCTATTATGTTTCGCCGGCAGAATTTGCGGCCTTATCAAAATTACACGAAGATAAAGCCAAATATTCAAGTATAAAACCTAAGGTTTTGGAGGTGCGCGAAAAAATCCGCGATATCGCCGTTAAACACAATGCCAATGGAATTTATTTATTCGGTTCTGTTGCGCGAGGTGATGATAATTCCCAAAGCGATATAGACTTTATTGTCGATTTTCCCAAAATATATGATTTATTCCGCGATAGATTGGTCTTGGCTAACGCATTAGAAGATTTATTTGGTCGCAAGATTGACTTAATTGTTAAGGATGAATTGAACAAAGAAATTGCAATGTCCGCATATAAGGATGCAATTTTATTATGAGCGCTAAAAAATCATTGCGACCCCATGCTTTGCATCTTGTGGCGTGAGATAATCGGATTTAGAAATTATTAAAAATGTCATTGAAAAAAAATTTACCGCAACTCAAGTTGGCAATCATTGATATATTGGATAAATTTTTTGAATAGAAAGTCGTGTGGTTTTATAAGAATCACTTAAGATGTTTATTATAGATTTCGCATAAAATATAGTTGCTATATTATGTAATATAGAATATTATTCCTGTTATTATTGAGATATAATTTTGCGATCATATTATTCTGCTACAAAATATAAATTCTATTGCGATACTAGTGATCAAATTTTAGGTGAGCTTGCAAAGCTTCATAATTTCCCCCTTGAAATATCCCAAAAAAATGCTTGGCTAAATCAAATTAAAATTTTACGCCAAGAACTAAACGAATTGGATGACTTTAAAATCTTCTTCGAATTTGAAATACCTAGAATGGGAAAGAGGGTTGACGTTGTAATTATAATAAGTGGCATAATTTTTTTAATAGAATTCAAGAGTTCTAGCGCTTTTGAACGTTCAGATATAGATCAAGTAGAAGATTACGCTTTAGACCTCAAAAATTTTCATGAAGCAAGCCATAATTTAACAATTTATCCCATTCTGCTTCCTGTACTTGCTAAATCAAACCCACACTTTCAAATTGAAATGGCAATAGGTCAAGTTGCGAAACCAATATTACTATGCTCAACCAATCTTGGTTTCGTAATTAATTTGATTTCTAAAAGTTCGTTGAGTTCTGAGTTTGATTTAATATCATGGGAAAGATCTCCATATCGTCCAACACCAAACATCATAGAGGCAGCAAGGAGTTTATATTCTAGGCACGGTGTTAAAGACATTACACGAAATGATGCGGGCGCAATTAATCTTACAAATACTCAAAATGCAATTTCAAGCATAATAAATTATTCAAAAATAAATAGCAAAAAATCAATTGTCTTTATTACTGGAGTGCCCGGAGCTGGAAAAACACTTGCAGGACTTAATATAGCCACTAGTTGCCAATTTATTGAAAGCGCAAATCACGCAACATTTTTATCGGGAAATGGTCCGCTTGTAGATGTTTTAAAAGAAGCTTTGGCAAGAGATCAACATTTAAGAGGAAAAGTCAAAAAATCAGAAGCTGAAAGAAAAGTGAAAAATTTCATTCAGAATGTCCATGTATTTCGTGATGAATATTTACGTGACCCAAACCCACCAATAGATAAGGTCGTAATTTTTGATGAGGCTCAAAGAGCTTGGAGCCTGGAACAAGCCTCAAAATTTATGCAAACCAAGCGAAATGTTTTGGGTTTTGAAATGTCTGAACCTGAGTTTCTTTTAAGTGTAATGGACAGGCATAAAGATTGGTGTACTATAATATGCCTTATTGGCGGCGGCCAAGAAATTAATACTGGTGAAGCAGGATTATCAGAATGGATAAATGCTATTTCTAAATCTTATCTGAATTGGAAGGTTTACATATCAGATAAGATAAATTTACCAGAATATGACATTGCGTCAAACCTGAAACAGTTTTTATATTCTCCTAATGTTTCAATTGATAACAATCTTCATCTTGGAGTTTCTTTAAGGTCATTCCGTGCTGAGTTTCTAGCGGACTTTGTACAAGCTTTATTATCTGGTGAAACTAATAAAGCAACCATTGCATACAATTTCATCTCTAAAAATTACCCAATTGTAATTACTAGAAATTTAGAAAATGCAAAAAAATGGATTAGGGAAAAGAGTCGTGGTTCAGAAAGATCTGGGCTACTTGCTTCATCTGGAGCAATAAGGCTTAAGCCAGAAGGGCTAAATATTAAAGCAAAAATTGACCCGGCCAATTGGTTTTTAAACCCAAAAGATGATGTTAGATCATCAAATTACCTTGAAGACGCTGCAACTGAATTTGATGTTCAAGGTCTTGAGCTAGATTGGACAGGGGTTTGTTGGGATGCAAACTTTCGTTATAATGGTAATGGATGGAGCTATCATAATTTCAAGGGAACCAAGTGGCAGAATATTAACGATGATTTTAGAAAAGTATATTTAAAAAATGCATATAGAGTTTTATTAACCCGGGCCCGTCAAGGCATGGTTTTGTATATACCTTTGGGCGACGTAAGTGATTATACTCGCAAACCATGTTTTTACGACCAAACATATAATTACTTGAAGAGTATAGGCTTATGTGACGTGTAAGAGCAAACTTAAAATTGAATAATTTATATTTTTTAAAATTAAATTATTATTAAGCTCACTAGAGTTGATTAATTTATATGTTGCGCTGACGTTTATTCTTCTTGTTGCTGATGGTTTAGGTTTTCATATCCCACACGGCTTCTTATATTTCTCTTTAGCTTTCTCAATGGGTGTGGAGCTTATCAACATTAGGCAGCGCAAAAAATCAGATAAACACTGATACTTTTGTTTTAATAACGTCATAAACTATTGCCGAAATGATGCGGTGGGGTTAAAAGCCACCGCCAAAGCACCTTTACGCCTTGGCTTTGTTGAAATCACAAAGACAGGATTATTAAATGTCAAACGTTGTTGTTGTCGGCGCCCAATGGGGCGATGAGGGTAAAGGTAAAATTGTTGATTGGCTTTCTGACCGCGCCGATATTGTGGTGCGTTTCCAAGGTGGTCATAATGCGGGTCACACGCTTGTAGTTGGCAATAATGTTTATAAATTATCGCTTTTACCATCTGGCCTTGTTCAGGGTAAATTATCGATGATTGGTAATGGTGTTGTGGTTGATCCATATGCTTTACTTGCCGAAATTGAACGCATAAGCGCCCAAGGCATTAAAATTTCAAATGAGAATTTGGTTTTGGCGGAAAATGCCGCCCTTATTCTTCCAATTCACCAAGATTTAGATGCGGCGCGTGAAAAAGCGGCAGGCTCTGGCAAAATTGGAACAACTGGTCGCGGTATTGGCCCTGCTTATGAAGATAAAGTTGGTCGCCGCGCGGTTCGTGTTGCAGATTTAGCCGATAGATCCGCACTTGAGGCAAAAGTTGAGCGTTTGATGGCACATCATAAAGCATTGCGCGCTGGCCTTGATTTACCTGAAATTGATGGCGCAAAATTAGTTGATGATTTAATCGCCCTTGCGCCAAAAATATTACCATATATGAAGCCGGTTTGGCGCGAACTTGAAAATGCGCGCAAAGAAAATAAACGTGTTTTGTTTGAGGGTGCACAAGGCATTATGCTTGATGTTGATCACGGCACATATCCTTATGTAACCTCATCTTCAACAGTAGCGGGGCAGGCGGCATCGGGTTCGGGCACTGGGCCAAATAATCTTGATTATGTTTTGGGCATTGTGAAAGCCTATACAACACGCGTTGGCGAAGGTCCTTTCCCAACCGAATTATTCGATGATGTCGGCAAAGGCATTGGTGAACGCGGGCATGAATTTGGAACTGTAACAGGGCGTGCACGTCGTTGTGGTTGGTTTGATTCTATCATGGTTCATCAAGCGTGCTGCGTTGGCGGTATTGATGGTTTGTCTTTGACAAAGCTTGATGTTTTGGATGGGATTGATGAATTAAAAATCTGTGTTGGTTATAAATTAGGCGATAAAGTGCTTGATTATTTCCCATCAAACCAAAAAGACCAAGCCGCAGTTGTGCCAATTTATGAAAGCATGGATGGTTGGTCAGAAACCACGCAAGGCGCGCGCTCTTGGAAAGATTTACCCGCAAATGCAATTAAATATGTGCGCCGCATCGAGGAATTGGTTGGTCGCCCTGTGGCAATGGTTTCAACATCGCCGCAACGCGACGATACAATTTTGGTAAAAGATCCGTTTGAGAAGTAATATCATGGCAGAAGATGAAGAACCAAAATCACCACACCCAACTATTTCCGATGAAGAATGGGATAATCCGCCGCCTTTAACGGGTGATAAATTAAAAACCCATCAAGAGAATGTGCAATTTGTGCGCAATCTTGTGGTCAAATTTGCGATTGCAAAAATTGGAATTTTAACACTGGTTGCGGTTATTTTGTGGAAATTTTTTGGCAAAGGTCATCATTAAAAAAGCCCGCCAATTTGGCGGGCTATTTTTATTTTATTGTGTCAATAAACGGCTCTTTTAAATCCAAAGCCTCACCATTGGTTTCTATGACTTTTGAATAATATCTACCCGAAGTTTTTATGGTGCGATTGCATGTTTCATAATCAACATGAATAATGCCAAAGCGTTTTGAATAGCCCAAAGACCATTCAAGATTATCCAATAATGACCATGTCATATAGCCGCGAATATCAATACCATCAGAAATTGCGCGGTGAATAGCTTTAAGGTGGCGCTGTAAATAATCAACGCGCAATGGGTCATGAATTTTACCATTCACTGGCTTTGGTGGGTCAAAAAATGCCGAACCGTTTTCAGTAATATAAAGCGGCGTATCGCCATAATTATCTTTGAACCATTTTAGAGTGTCATAAAGACCCTGTTCAAAAACTTCCCAACCGGTTTCAGTATAAGTTTTATGTGGAACACGAACACCCTTTGCCTTCAAATGCCAATTATTAGGCTCATGGGCGGTGACGGAGCGCGTATAATAATTAATTCCGATAAAATCCACTTTTTGTGAAGTTAGTTCAAAATCTTCTTTCGGCCATGGTTTTGGCCACGCGTCTTCAAAAATTTCCGCCATTTCATCGGGATATTTACCTTTGAAAACAGGGTCTAAATATTGATGATTCATATAGGCGGCGGCACGTTTTGTTGCCGCAACATCTTCTTTGCTATCGCTTGCTGGATATTTTGGTTCAATATTAACAACAAGGCCAATTTCATGTTTACCAATTTCACGGTAATTTTTAACCGCCTGACCATGTGCGCGCATTAAATTATGTGATGCAATTGGTGTTTCATAGCGGTTTTTATGACCAGGTGCCAAAGCGCCAAATAAATAGCCGCCATCAGTTACAACCCAAGGCTCATTCAATGTAACCCATTTTTTTACGCGGCCATCAAGTGCCTTATATAAAACATTGGCATAATCACCGAAATAATCGGAAATATCGCGATTTAACCAACCACCAATATGATCCAAAGCTTCGGGTAAATCCCAATGATATAATGTCAATAAAGGCTCGATACCCTTTTCCAAAAGACCGTCGACAAGACGTGAATAAAAATCAATGCCTTTTTGATTTATTGCGCCTTTACCTTGCGGCAAAATTCGCGACCAAGAAGTAGAGAAACGATAGGCTTTAAGGCCAAGTTCAGCCATAAGGCCAATATCTTCTTTCCAGCGATTATAATGGTCGGTTGCAATATCGCCCGTGTCGCCATTAAGCATCAAACCCGGTGTATGCGAAAAACCCTGCCAAATGCTTGGGCCTGCGCCATCGGCAAGTGGTGAACCTTCGATTTGATATGCAGCAGTTGCAGCACCCCAAAGGAAATTCGGTGGAAATTTAGTTACTCCCGTCATGGTCTCTCCGACTTATTATGTTTTGCGCGAATTATTATTCAAGCCATTTTTCTGTAAAAGCAAATTTATGCTTTACAATTATAATGTAAACGTTTACGCATTAATAAAAAATGATTCAAGTGAAAAATTCTGTTTGAACTAATTAAATTCACAAGTATTTTCAACTATGAATAAATGAAATAAAAGGCGAGTGGATGTCAAGACAAGGCAATGTAACGATAAAAGATGTGGCAAAACGTGCCAAAGTATCCGTTGCGTCGGCTTCACGCGCAATAAATGGTGTTGGAAGAATTTCCCAAGAAACCAAAGATAGAATTTTAAAAGCAGCCCAAGAATTAAATTATGTTCCGCATTTCGGCGCGCGCTCATTAATAACCAAGAAAAACAATATTATAGGTGTTTTGCTTCCTGATTTATATGGCGAATTCTTTTCCGAGATTGTTCGTGGAATTGATTATGCGGCGCGCCTTGGTGGGTTTAACATATTGCTTTCATCATATCACAATGATGAAAATGAAACCAAAACCGCAATTGCGGCAATGCGTGGTCGGGTTGATGGAATGGTTGCAATGTTTCCGTTCGAAACCGATGATGATGATTTAAGAAATACGCTTAATGCGCCAATGGTGAAAATTGCAAATTCATCAAGCAAGGCGAAAATCCCATTAATTGCAATCGACAATGCCGATGGCGCAAAAACCGCGATTAAACATCTTTATGATTGTGGAAAGCGTAAAATTGCCCACTTAAGCGGCCCCAAAAACAACCTAGAAGCATCAGATCGTATGCGTGGCTATCGTGAGGCGATGGATGGCCTTGAACTTAAAACCAATATCTTCGAAGGTGATTTCCGCGAAGAAACTGGTTTTAATTATGCCCCTGCTATTGCGCGCTTGGTAAAAGATGGCGCGATTGACGCAATCTTTGTTGGTAATGACACAATGGCGATTGGGCTTATTAATGGTTTCAAACGTCTTGGAATAAAAATTCCTGATGATGTTGCGCTTATTGGTTTTGATAATACACCTGTGGCATCTTACATCACCCCTGGCCTAAGCTCTATGGGGGTTGATATGGCAACCCTTGGGAAGCGTGCGGTCGAAATTCTAAAGCAATTAATTAACAATGATGACGACCTTCAAGAAGAGGCGCATTTCACACCCGTTCTTTTTCCAAGAAGTTCGAGTGTGGCAAAACTAAGGGAAGAAGAGATGACGGTTTTGGAAAATTTAACTTTCTAACATTGATTTAAAAAGTCTTACAAAAAGGACGCTTTAAAAAAGCGAATAAGCAAACTTGCGCTTTTTTTGCGCACTCAAAATATATGGTAGAGAAAATGTTATTAAAAAGACGCGATTTTGTTATTAGTTTGGCAGCACTTATGGGTGGTTGCGCAACAAAAATAAATTCAATTCCAGAACAGGCTTTCCCGCAAGATGTCATGAATGATGAATTGATTGCAGATGTCCATAGGCGCACTTTTAATTTCTTTTGGGAAACTTGCGATGATGAACGCGGCCTTACACCTGATAGATATCCAACACGTATGTTTTGTTCAATTGCGGCGGTTGGTTTTGCGCTTACTGCATATTGCATTGGTGTAAAGCGCAATTATGTAAGCCGTGAAGATGCCGCAAAACGAACCCTAAACACATTAAAGTTTTTATATAATGCACCGCAGGGTGATGCACCAAGTGGAATGGCGGGGCATAAAGGTTTCTTTTATCACTTCTTAAATTATTCTGATGGAACGCGTTTTAAAAATTGCGAATTATCTTCAATTGATACCACGCTTTTCATTTATGGCGCTTTGGTTGCCAAAGAGTTTTTTGATAAAAATGAAAAGATAGAAAGTGAAATTCGTGATTATGCGCAAAAATTATATGAACGCATTGATTGGGGCTTTTTAACAAGCCCGAATGGTTTGCTTGGCATGGGTTGGCACCCTGAAACAGGTTATATTAAAGCCTTATGGGAAGGTTATTCAGAAGGTATCTTGTGCTATTTGCTTGGAATGGCATCGCCAACTTATCCAATTGATGCATCTGCATGGGATAAATGGTGCTCAACTTATGACCTAACTTGGGGTAAAAATATGGGCACACAAGAACATGTGGGCTATTTTAGCCTTTCAGTTCATCAATTGCCGCATATTTGGTATGATTTACGCGATATTGCCGATAAATATATGAAAAAACGCGGCCTTACTTATTTTGAAAACACCCGCCGCGCCACACTTACACAGCGAACTTATGCAATAAATAATCCGCAAAAATTCAATGATTATGGTGAAAATATTTGGGGCTTTGCGGCTTGTGATGGCCCTTATGATGGTAAATTAAATATAGATGGCAAAGAGCGTTTCTTTAGATCTTATTCAGAGCGTGGTCCTGGAACACGTGCGATGTTTGATGATGGAACGATTGCGCCAACTTCATCAATTTCGTCAATGCCACTTACCCCAAATGAATCAATTGCGGCATTAAAAGCACTTCGGGCAAAATATGGTGATGATATTTATGGAAAATACGGCTTTTTTGATAGTTTTAACCCAACATATAAAGGCAATTATCCAAGCCAATTTGGTCGCCAAACTAAGAATTCAGGTTGGGTAACTTATGATTATCTTGGCATTGACCAAGGGCCAATAATTGCGATGATTGAAAATCATTCATCAGGCTTTGTCCGTGATTTGATGAAAGGTTCAGTGGTTATAAAAACTGGCCTTCAAAAAGCGGGCTTCGAGCCAATAAATGCAAATGGAAATTGGATGAAATAATCATGAACCGCCGTGGATTTTTACAAAATATTGCAACCATTTCAGGTCTTTATGGGCTTGGTGCGTGTGGCAAAATTTTGGGAAATGAAAATGCAAAATCCCACAATATTGTAAATATGTGGGGCATGGGGCGCGAAGGTGAAATTGTTGGTGATTTATTGGCCGATTTTTTAAAGGCCAATCCACAAATTCAGATTAAAGTGCAACAAATTCCATGGTCTGCGGCACATGAGAAATTACTTACGGCTTTTGCAGGAAATACAATGCCTGATATTGCCCAAATTGGTAATTCATGGCTTCCTGAAATGGTGGCAATTGGTGCAATAAGCCCATTGGAATCATTTGCAAAAAATATCGATAAAAATGATTATTTTGACGGTATTTGGCAAACCAATATTGTTGATGAAACACTTTATGGAATTCCATGGTATGTTGATACGCGGCTTTTATTTTATCGCAAAGATGCGCTTAAAAATGCTGGCTATTCGCAAATTCCAGATAATTGGAATGATTGGATAAAATCGCTTAAAAAAATCAAAGAAAATATTGGTGAAAAGAAATATTCAATTTTGCTTCCGCTTAATGAATATGAACCATTGATGACATTTGCATATCAAGTTGATGATCCAATTTTAAAAGACAATGCAACCTTGGGAAATATGCAAAGTGGCGGCTTTAAAAAAGCACTTTCATTCTATCAATCAATGTTTACGCAAAAACTTGCGCCAATGTCTGCGGCAAATGAGATAAGTAATATCTATGATGAATTTGGGCGCGGCTTTTTCAATTTCTATATAACAGGGCCGTGGAATATTGGCGAATTTAAGCGCCGCCTTCCTGAAGATTTGCAAGATGCATGGGCAACATCACCAATGCCGGGGCCAAATGGATGGGGTGCATCATCGGCAGGTGGTTCAAGCCTTGTGATGATGAAAAATTCAAATAAAAAAGAAGCCGCAGGTCTTATAATTGAATATTTATCACGCCCAGAAGTGCAACAAAAATTTTATGATTTAACGGGTGATTTACCTGCCCGCAAAAGCGCATGGATTAAAGGCGGCCTTGCCGATGATAAATATGCAAACGCATTTTACAAACAATTAGAGCGCGTAAAACCCGCGCCACCTGCCCCCGAATGGGAAAGGATTGCCCAAGAAACAAGAATTGTTTCGGAACTTTTGGTGCGCGGCAATCTTAATATCGACCAAGCCGCCGCGGAAATGGACAAACGCGCCAATAAAATCCTTGAAAAGCGGCGTTGGATGTTAAATCGAAATGGGGATAAAAATGCGCAATAATAATATTGGGCTTTGGTTTGTTGCCCCTGCTTTCATTGCAATTGTGGTTTTCTTCTTTGGCCCTGCTTTGGCGGCGCTTATAATAAGTTTTACCGATTTTGATATTTATGCCTTGGCGGATTTAAAGAATTTGCGCTTTGTCGGGTTTAAAAATTACGTTGAATTATTGCAAACCCCATTATTTTGGAAAGCATTATCCAACACTTTATTTTTCGTATTTATAGGCGGGCCATTATCAATGGCGGCAAGTTTGGGCGCGGCAATTTTGCTAAATTCACAAGCCGCCAAATTCAAAAATTTTGTGCGCACAATTTTCTTTGCGCCCGTCGTAACCACATTGGTAGCAACGGCATTGGTGTTTAAATATCTTTTGCATACAAAATATGGCTTTTTGAATTTTACACTATCAAAATTTGGAATTGACCCAATTGATTGGCTTGGCGATCCCAAATGGGCGATGCCGGCAATTGTGCTTTTCGTGGTTTGGAAAAGCTTTGGCTATAATATGGTTATTTTCATTGCCGCCCTTCAAAATGTTTCAAGTGATTTATCCGATGCCGCCAAAATTGATGGCGCAAATTCGTGGCAAAGGTTTTTAAACGTAACTTTGCCTGCCATTGGCCCATCAATATTATTGGTTTCGATAATGACAATGACGGGCTTTTTCCAACTATTTGCCGAACCATATGTTATGACCCAAGGCGGCCCCGCCGAACAAACCGTTACCGTGCTTTATATGATGTATGAGCAAGGGTTTAAATGGTGGAATTTGGGTAATGCATCGGCGGTGGCATTCGTCTTATTCCTATTCATGCTTTTGATGACAATTATTCAAACCAAATTTGCAAATAGGCAGGGTGTATCATGAGGATTAAGCCAAAAAATATTGCCCTAAATGCTTTTATAATTATTCTTGCGATAATTGTGGCATTCCCATTATTTTGGATGATAAGCGTAAGCTTTATGGCAGCAGGTGAGGCATCAACTTTCCCGCCGCCATTATTGCCAAAACACCCGCAATTAAGCGCATATCATGAATTATTTTCATCTTCTGGGCTTTGGAAATATTTGTTTAATTCAATATTTCTTGCAATAAGTGCAACGATTTTATCATTAACATTCAATGTAACTGCGGGTTATGCATTTGCAAAATA
>JAPUEP010000152.1 GCA_027492515.1 Hyphomonadaceae bacterium | reverse complement strand
GTGACAATATGAATTTGAATAATATTTTAAAAATAATTGCGGGCGGATTTTTTGCATTGGGTTCGGTGGGGGCGTTTTTACCCTTATTGCCAACTGTGCCTTTTTGGATTTTGGCGGCAATAATCTATCTTAAAGCAGATCCCGAAATGGCGCGTAAAATCTTTGCCCATAAAACTTTTGGCAAAATGGTCGAAGATTTTGTGGTTCATGGAATAATACGCAAAAAATCAAAAAGAATTGCCCTAAGTGGCTTATTGATTATTGGAATAATATCTTGTTTTTTTACCTATAAAATTATTTGGGTGTTCTGCATTCAGCTTGCCGCAATGTTATTTGGCGCTTGGTTTGTTGCCACAAGACCTGAAGAAAATTTAACTGAAAATACACTCGAAAATAAAAAATAAGCTGTTAAAAGAAATATATACTGGGGTGGGTAATGCAAGAAGTAATTTGTATGAAATGGGGCACAAGATATGGCCCCGAATATGTCAATAAAATCTATGGCATGGTTATGCGCAATACAAATCGCCCAACGCGCCTTACATGCTTTACTGATGACACTACTGGCATTCGCCCCGAAGTTAATTGTTTGCCACTGCCTGAAATTGAATTACGCAATGATATTGCGTGGACGCCATGGCGCAAACTTGCGCTTTGGCAAAAGGATTTGGGTGGATTATCGGGGGATGTTTTATTTCTTGATTTGGATTTGATAATCACGGGCAATATTGATTGTTTTTTTGATTTTCACCCTGGCAAATATTGCGTTATCGAAAATTGGACGCAAATGGGGCAAAATATCGGTAATACATCTGCCTTTAGATTTCCTGTTGGCAAATATACCCACATCTATGATGAATTAAAAACCCGCCAAGATGAGATTGTAAAAAAATATGTTATCGAACAAATTTACATTTCACGCGAAATTGATGAAATGTATTTTTGGCCTGCTGAATGGTGCGTAAGTTTCAAACATTCACTTTTGCCAAAATGGCCAATGAATTTCTTTAAAGTTGCACAGCTTCGCCCTGAAAATCGTGTGATTGCTTTTACTGGTAAACCCGACCCCGATGAGGCGGCAATTGGCGTTTGGCCTGTAAAAAGCCCGATAAAGAAAATCTATAAACATGTTCTTCCAACGCCTTGGATTAATGAACATTGGCGCGAATAATGGGCAAGAAATTTTTCCAAGATATTGGTGTCTGCATCCTTTCTTGGAAAGGTTATGATACATTACGCAATTCACTTATTTCATTTCGTGATGGTGGGTTTTTCAACCTGTTCAATGAATTCAAAGTAGTTTTACCAGAGGCAAGTGAAGAAGGAATAAATCTTTGCAAAGAATTTGGCATTGAACCCGTATGTTTTGAAGAAAACCTTGGTATTTTGGGCGGTTTTGAGGCGTGCGCCAAAGCACTTGAAAGCAAATATATAATCATCCTTGAAAATGACTTACAATTAGGTGTGAATATTGATGAAGCATATCGCCAAATCAATGATGCGTTAAATGCAATCAAAAATGGCGAAATTATCAAAGCAACATTTAAACACCGCGATAATCCCGATGTTTTTGACAATTTATTTGCCAAAGCAACACCATATTATCCATATGAAAATTCAAAGGACGCTGAAAAGCTAAAGGCTTTTTTTAGGCGTTTAGTCAGGCCGGGAAAAGCACTTCGTAAAGTTGGTGCAACGGTTTATTACCGAAAAGATGCCGATAAAATCTGCCCCAAATATATTAAATCACATAAGAATGGGGCTTATATTTTAGATGCTAAAGTGGTTAATTGGACCAATATGGCATTTTTAATCGAGCGTGAGTTTTTCCTTGCAAAAATTATTGGCTTTGCCAAAACCGCAAAAACCAAACGCCGCGTGAATGGTTTTAAAAACTTAGAAATTGAAATGAACGCACCATATTGGCGAAATTCAGGCTGGAAAATCATGATTCATGATGGAATTTTCAAGCATGAAAGAAAATCTTATCGCGGATATTAATTACACTTTTAAATGACGGAATTTCAAAAATGAAACGTTAAATATATGTTTCATGGGTTTTTAAATCAATAATTTGTGAGACGCCAAAAAAAGAAGCTAAAAAAAGGCTCACAAATGACATCTGAATATTATTTTGATGACATTGGTGTGTGCATTCTATCATGGCAGGGATATGATAGTTTGCGAAACGCACTAATGACTTATCAAGAACGTGGTTTTATTTCCATGTTTGCCCAATTCAAAGTCCTCCTCCCTGAGGGTACAAATGATGGTGTTGAAATTTGCAAGAGTTTCAATGTTGAACCGATTGTTTTTGAACAAAACCTTGGCATCCTTGGCGGTTTCGAGGGTATGGGTAATGTCTTAAGTACAAAATATGGCATTTTCCTTGAAAATGATCTTCCCCTTTATGAAAGCCGTGAAGAGGCATTTTGCCAAATAAATGATGCGCGTAACGCCTTTGAAACAGGTCAAATTGTTCAGGCAAGTTTTAAGCACCGTGACAATCCCAATACTTTGGGTGAATTAATCGCCAAAACCTCAAGATATTATCCGCGTGAAAACGCGACCGTTTTTCAAAAATTTATGGCAGGTTTGCGCCGAACTTTGCGCCCTAAAAAGGCATTAAAATTAGTTGGGGCGACAGTTTATTATCGTAATGATGCCCAAGAATTATGCCCGCAATATATAAAAAAATGCGATAATGGCGCTTTTATTCTTGATGCCAAAGTGCTTAATTGGTCAAATATGGCCTTTATGATTAATCGTGAATTTTTCCTTGAAAAAATTATCAAATTTGCAAAAGAAGCCAATACAACACGCCGTATAAATGGCTTTAAGAATTTAGAAATTGAAATGAATTCGCCATATTGGAAAAATTCGGGTTGGAAAATTATGGTGCATCAGGGGCTTTTCAAACACGAACGTCAAAGCTATCGAGGATATTAGACAAAAGAAAGTTTAATAATGCTCACCCTTGCTGATTTGCCAAAAGTTCGTGGAAAAATTGAAGAAAATGTGCCTCTTGCGCCTTTTACATGGTTTCGTGTTGGTGGTCCTGCGCAATTTTTGTTTCAACCTGCCGATGAAGAAGATTTGGCGCAATTTTTGAAGGCATTGCCAGAAGAAGTGCCAGTTACAATTATTGGCGTTGGTTCAAACCTTATCGTGCGCGATGGCGGGGTGAAGGGTGTTGTTATTCGCCTTACACCAAAGGGCTTTGGGCAGGTTTCGGTTGATGGCCTAAAGATTACTTGCGGCACAATGGTTCTGGATGCAATCTTGGCAAAAAAAGCAGGTGAGGCGGGGATTGCGGGGCTTGAATTCTATCGCGGTGTTCCGGGAACAATTGGCGGCGCGCTTCGTATGAATGCGGGCTGCTATGAAAGCGAAACCAAGGATGTTTTGGTCGAATGTGTGGCAATTGATCGCCAAGGCAATCGCCATGTTTTCAAAAACACCCATATGGGCTTTGAATATCGCAAATGCGCATTGCCAAATGATTTAATCTTTGTTTCGGCAACATTTGAAGGCACAAAAGACGAGCCAGCGGCAATTTTAGAACGCATGGACGCAATCACCGCCCGCCGCGAAAATTCCCAACCAATCCGCGAAAAAACCGGCGGCAGCACCTTCAAAAACCCTGACCAAGTGCAATCAGGTGGCAGAAAATCATGGCAAGTAATTGATGATGCAGGCTTACGCGGCTACCAACTCGGCGGCGCACAAATGAGCGAAAAGCATTGCAACTTCATGATAAACACAGGCAATGCAACCGCGAAGGATTTAGAGGCATTGGGCGATTATGTAATCGCCAAAGTAAAAGAAACGCAGGGTGTAGATTTGCATTGGGAAATAAAAAGAATTGGGGAAAAATAACCCCCCAGTCTCGCTTTGCTCGACAGCCCCCTTCTGCAAGGGAGGCGGCTTTAAGTTATCCCCTCCCCTTGAAGAAGGGGGAGTGGCCTTTGCAAAGCAAAGGTCGGAGGGGTAGCGCCCATCGGGCGCTTATTGTCAAAAAAAGAAAATGCCAATAAAAAACAAAAACCACGCTTTTTGTTTTTTATTGTCCGTTTAAAACCAAATTGCTAAGCGAGCGTAGCGAGGGCGGCAATTTGAGAATTATATTCCCGCCGCCGCCATTCTTTGCTCTTTACGATCTTCGCGTAATTTACTGGCGATTTCGAAGGCAAGTTCAAGTGATTGGTCGGCATTTAGGCGTGGGTCGCAATGGGTGTTATATTGGCTTGGTAACATTTCTTCGGAAACGCCAATATTGCCACCTGTGCATTCGGTTACATCGTCACCCGTCATTTCAAGGTGAATACCACCAGGATAGCCACCATTTGCGGTAACAATTTCCATGAATTGCGCAACTTCGGATGCCACACGCTCGAATGGGCGGGTTTTAAAACCGTTTGACGAAGTGATAGTATTGCCATGCATTGGGTCAGATGACCAAACCACATTTTTCCCCGCTTCGGTAACTTTTTTGACCATTGCAGGTAAATGTTGTGCAATTTTATCAGAGCCGAAACGGGCGATTAATACTAATTTACCGGCTTCATTTTTTGGATTTAAACGCTCGATAAGTTCTAATAATTCGTCTGGCGATAATGATGGGCCGCATTTAACGCCAATTGGGTTGGCAACACCGCGGCAATATTCAATATGTGCATCATCAAGGCCACGCGTTCTATCACCAATCCATAACATATGCGCAGAAGTGGCATAATAACCGCCAGAACCGAATAGATTATCTTTACGTGTCAACGCTTCTTCATAACCAAGCAATAGAGCTTCGTGTGAGGTGAAGAATGAAACAGTATCGGTTTCAACCGAACCTTTGCCCATTGAACCAATGAAATCAAGGCTTTCTTCGATATGGTGACAAAGCTTTAAATAATCAGCCGCAGTTTTGCCCTGCTTTTTGACAAAGTCCAAATTCCAATTATTCACATAGGCCAAATCTGCATAACCACCAGTTGCAAGGGCGCGCAACAAATTCATGGTTGATGCCGATTGATTATAAGCCATCATCAAACGTTCAGGGTTTGGAAGGCGGCTTTCCTCATTAAATTCAAGGCCATTGATATTATCGCCGCGATATGATGGCAAAGTAACATCACCTTGGGTTTCGGTTGCACTTGAACGCGGTTTAGCAAATTGCCCTGCAACGCGGCCAACCTTAACAACATGTTTGCCGCCCGCGAATGTTAATACAACCGCCATTTGAAGGAAAACACGGAAATAACGAATTATGCGGTCTGCCTCGAACTCAGAAAAACTTTCGGCACAATCACCGCCTTGAAGCAAGAATGCTTCGCCGCGTGAAACTTTTGCAAGTTCTTTTTTAAGTTTTTCAATTTCACTTGCGACAACCAAAGGCGGCTTTTTTGACAGCGTATTTTCAACTTCTGCCAATGCTTCCGCGCTTGGGTAATCATTTGGAATATGTTTGGCATTTTTTGAACGCCAGCTATTCGGTGACCAATTCATTTTGTTAAATCCTATTATCGGGGTGGGATTTAGTCACTTATGGATAAAAAAGCAATTGAAAGCGCAAAATTTTGCCACCTACTTTCGAATAAGATGCAGTTGTCGCACTTAAATATTCAAAACCTGCTATGAAGCGCCTTTATGATTTGCTAAAACCCACTTGAATCAAAACAAGGGGCTTTATAATGGTCAAAAATGCTTTTTATGCGCAATCTGGTGGTGTTACATCGGTTATTAATTCATCTGCTTGCGGCGTTATTCAAACTGCGAAATTACACACTGATAAAATTGGCAAAATATACGCAGGTCGCAATGGCATTATTGGCGCCTTAACCGAGGATTTGATTGATGTTTCACAAGAAAGCGATGAAGCAATCGCGGGTTTGCGCTACACCCCTTCAGGTGGTTTTGGTTCTTGCCGTTTTAAATTAAAATCTTTGGAACAAAATAAACGCGAATATGAAAGATTAATCGAAGTTTTCAAAGCCCATAATATTGGCTATTTCTTCTATAATGGCGGCGGCGATAGTGCTGATACTTGCTATAAAGTTTCGCAATTATCGGAAAAAATGGGCTATCCAGTTCAGGCAATTCACGTTCCAAAAACTGTTGATAATGATTTGCCAATAACTGATTGCTGCCCAGGCTTTGGTTCGGTTGCCAAATATATTGCTGTTTCAACCCGTGAGGCGTCTTTTGACGTACGCTCTATGTGTTCAACCTCAACCAAAGTTTTTGTAATCGAAGTTATGGGGCGCCATGCTGGCTGGATTGCGGCGGCGGGTGGCCTTGCGGCGGATGCCGATAATGATATTCCTGTTGTAATTCTTTTCCCTGAAATTGAATTTAATCAGGAAAAATTCCTTGCAAAAGTAAAAGAAAAAGTTGAGCAATATGGTTATTGTTCGGTGGTTGTTTCCGAAGGTTGCCATTATCCAGACGGCAAATTCATCGCCGAACAGGGAACGCGCGATGCATTTGGTCATGCGCAATTGGGCGGTGCGGCACCTGTTGTTGCAAATATGGTAAAAGAAGCCTTTGGCTATAAATTCCATTGGGCGGTTGCCGATTATTTACAACGCGCGGCGCGCCACCTTGCATCAAAAACAGATGTGGATCAGGCGTATGCACTTGGTAAAGCTGCGGTTGAATATGCGGCGGCGGGGCATAATTCGGTTATGCCGACTGTAGTTCGTAAATCTTCAACGCCTTATGTTTGGGAAATTGGTATGGCGAATTTGGCCGATGTTGCCAATGTTGAAAAATTCATGCCGCGCGATTTCATTACCGAAGATGGGTTTGGCATTACCCAATCATGCCGTGATTACCTTACTGGCCTTATTCAGGGCGAAGATTACCCGCCATATAAGGATGGTATGCCAAATTATGTTACTTTAAAACTTGCAAGTGTTGAAAAGAAACTTGCAAAATTTGATTTATAAAATAGGGGGCTTAAACGCCCCCTAAAAAATTTGTGAAACCATTTTCAACTAATTCAGGTGAAACCCCACTTGCTATTACGAAAGTAACGGCAAGGCGTGCCAATGGTGTGAAAACACCTGGAAAGGCAAAAATTGCAATTATTATTAGCGCAAAAACAATTGCGCCAAATTTCTGCGCTTGAATTTGCATTTCAGGTGGTAGGAAAACCGAAATTGCGCCAAATCCGTCAAAACTTGGAACGGGCAATAAATTGAAAATTGCCGAATAAAATTGCAAAAATGCGCTTAAAACAATTGCCCCTTTAAGGTTCAAATAATTCGCGCCATCGGGAATTGCCAATGCCAATAAACAAAGCACAATACCAAAAATAATATTCGCGCTTGGCCCTGCAAGATATGTAAGGGCAATATGCGTGCGCGTTTTCAATAAATCATGGCGCAAATAAACCGCCCCACCCGGAAGTGGTAATCCGCCGATTAATAAAATTATTATGGGAAAAATTATTGACGAACGTGCATCAGAAAACAAAAACGGATTAAGCGTCAAATAGCCTTTGGCAATAATTGAATTATCACCATAAATATAAGATGTGAGTGCATGGGAAAATTCATGAAAACAAAGGCCAATAACCCATATCCCAATCACAAAAGCGGTAACAATTATTTTTAAAACAATACCTTCTTGACTAAAGGTGATTGTAAAACCTAATGCTGCCACAATTGTAAGTAATAGAAGAAAAATATTACTTACTTCAATGTCCTTAATTTCGCCCATTTTTCATATCACACATAAAATTAATTTTGTTTTTTTGATATTTAAAGTAAAATAAAGCCACGTCAAATTAGAGGTGTAATGATGCGCAATTTTTCAAGAAATATTTTTTTCACAATTGGTTTTTGCACACTTTTAGTAAATGGCGCATATGCACAAAATACAAAACCAAATTTGGCAATGAACGTAATTGTGCCAACAAATAATGTTATAATTTGGGGTATTAGCGACCGCGAGGTTGAAACCCTTGGTGATGTTGCAGTTCTTAAGAAAATAAATTTCACCCAAAATCGCCAGAAAATAGAGGCGGCGGCAAATAATGGTGATTCTAATGCCCAATATTTCATGGGTCTTAATGCAGGAAATGGTGCGACAGGAAGTGCAGATAAAGCGCGTGTTTGGTTCAAAAAAGCCGCCGCACTTAATAATAAATACGCTTTATACGCTCTCGGTTTTGAAATTATGGGTAGTGCCGAAAATGTTAAACAAGCCACCCCCGCAATCCAATATTATGAAAAAGCGGCAAATCTTGGCCATTTAGAGGCTATGGTTGAATTAGGGCGTATTTATAATAAAGGCACCGAATTACCAATCCCGCCAAACCCCACCAAAGCTTTTAATTATTATAATAAAGCCATAGCAAATGGTTCTGAACAGGCAAAAATTGACGTTGCATATGCCTATCTTGAAGGCAAGGGTGTCAAATTAGATAAAGCAAAAGCCAAACAAATGCTTATAGAAATTGGGCGTGAAGATACTGAAATTGGTGAATTGGCGCGCAATTCACTACTGGAAGAATTTAATATTGATTGTGCAAAAAACCCTAATCAATGCAAATAATTAGGCGTGAATTGCACTTTCTTTTCCATTTTCTAAAACGTGGAAATAATTTTGCGAAATCGATAATCCCAACATTTCATCTTGCGACAGGCCAAGGTAAAGGCCGCGCAAAATTGATAAAGTAACGCCATGCGAAACCACAATTTTATTTTGCAAAACCGACCTATCAAGCCATCTTTGAATACGATCACGTGCATCTTTAAAGCTTTCGCCTGAAATGCATGAATTTGCCCAATTTACCCTTGTGCAAACTGATGTGTCATAATCAAAATTATCAATTAATTCTTGACGGGTTAAACCTTCCCAATCACCAAAACTTACTTCGCGAAGGGAAGGGGTGAAATTGATTTCCCCCTTATATTCAAGGCGTTCTTTGATAATATTGGCGGTGGTAAACGCGCGCCCCTGTGGGCTTGCATCAAATGTAAAACCATTAACATCATATAATTTTTTAATATGATTACCGATTATTTCGGCTTGCATTTCGCCATGCCCAGTAAGTGGGCTATCCATAGAGCCCTGAAGCCTGCTTTCAATATTAAATTGGGTTTCGCCATGGCGAATTAAGATTAATGTCATAATGCCTTTTAACAAATTTATTTATGATGAAAAGTGCGGCGCATTGCCCATTTTGTGACACAAAACAGGTGTAAAGGTTGTTTAAAGATTTTTTGAATTTATATTGTGTTAAATAATAACAATCGTCACGTCGGGATAATTATGAAGAAAATTTTCATTTTGCTTTTTGCGCTTCTTGCCCCAAGGCTTGCATTTGCACAGACTGCTGTAAAAGTTGATTTTGGCGATACACCAAAGCCTGAAAAGGGTAATTTAGAAAAATTACTTGATGAAGATACAATTGGCAAAAATTATCGTAAATTATCAAAAATACTTGGCACTGCGGTTTCGGTTAATGGTCGCAAACGTGATTATATTATCGATAATTGCAAAGTAAGATTATGGGTTTTTCGCAACGAAGGGCGCGTAAACCCACAATATGACGGTATAATAGAGGCCGTTGAGACTGAAATTTCACCAGTTTGTACCTTCAAATTCACCGATATTTTTCATTCATTATCACCACAAAAAACCGCAAATGAAATTATCATAAAAGATATTTCAAAACCTGAAACCGAATTTTATAGCAAATGCTTTGTTGAATGCGGTGAGGCCAAATTCGAACCTGTCGAATTTCGTTATGGGCTAAAAAAAGAAGACGGTTATCTTGCGATTGATTTTATAATTGACCCAATTCTAAATGAACAAAGCGCAATTCTTGCAAATAAAATTTCCAGTGATTTTAAAGCGGGCGGCGCAAAAATTTCCGACGATATAAATTGCGATCAAGCACGCAATAAAGCAGCAATCAAAGCCTTTGAAGATCAAAAAATCACCCGAATTCGCTTTGGTATGGAAGATATGGACAGGGAAAACCTGCCAAGCTGTAAGGTTGCGGCTGAATAATTAGCCTACCTGCGCCCTATGCATTAATTTCATATCAGCAAGAACGCACGCCATCATTGCTTCGGCAACGGGGACGGCGCGTATGCCAACGCATGGATCGTGGCGGCCTTTGGTGATTATGTCGATTTCTACGTGTTTGCGATTAAGTGATTTTACGGGTGTCAAAAGGCTGCTGGTTGGTTTGATACTCATACGAACCACAATATCTTGCCCTGTTGAAAGCCCTGCCAAGACGCCGCCATTATTATTGGATTTAAAGGCGATTTTGCCATTTTCATCCAAATACATTTCATCGGCATTTTCATGGCCCATTAATTCTGCCGCGCCAAATCCTGCGCCAATTTCAACGCCTTTAACGGCATTGATTGACATCATGGCAGATGCAAGTTCGCTTTCAATCTTGGCATAAACAGGCGCGCCCCATCCAGCGGGAACGCCACTTGCCACAACTTCAACCACTGCGCCAATTGATGTGCCACTTTTACGAATTTCATCCAAATATTCTTCCCAAACCGATACGATTGATGCATCAGGGGAAAAGAATGGGTTTTGATTTATTTGGTTTAAATCAATTTTTGTGCGGTCAATTTCATGCTTGCCAATTTTGGTTAAATAGCCCGTGATTTTAATGCCATCGCCCAAAATCTTTTTGGCAATCGCGCCCGCCGCAACCCGTGCCGCAGTTTCGCGCGCCGAAGTTCGCCCACCGCCGCGATAATCGCGAACGCCATATTTGGCATCATAAACATAATCACCATGCCCCGGGCGCCACGCTTTGGCAATTTCGCCATAATCTTTTGAGCGTTGGTCAGTATTGCGTATCATAAGGCTGATTGGTGTGCCTGTTGTTACTTGCCCATTTGTATCATCATCTTCGAAAACGCCAGATAGGATTTCAACCAAATCCTCTTCACGCCTTTGGGTTACAAATTTGTTCTGCCCCGGTTTGCGCCTGTCCAAATCGCCCTGAATATCGACGGCGGTAAGGGGAATATTCGGCGGACAACCATCAATCACACACCCAAGCGCAGGCCCATGCGATTCACCCCAAGTAGTAACACGAAACAAATGACCAAATGTATTATAAGACATAAGCCCTTCTTAAGCGCAATTGGCCAGAAAAGGCAATTATTTTTGCAAAAAAATAATTATACTTTCAATTAGTCGGAATGTTATTGTAGTTTTTCAATTGCTTTAAAAACGTCATCTGCATCAGATTCATAATATTTTGCAGAAATCCCACGCAAAATTTCGCGCTTATTTTTATCATAAAAAATCGTTTGTGGCATAAAGTGACCATAAAAAGCATCTTTTTGTGGCGTTGTTTTGAAATAATACGATTTAAATTTACCCTTACTTAGTTCAGCGAATTTTTTGTTAGCAA
>JAPUEP010000151.1 GCA_027492515.1 Hyphomonadaceae bacterium | reverse complement strand
CGTAGGCTTCGAAGTTTCCTTCAAACCATTCTACGTGGGAATTGCCTTCGAATGCTAAGATATGGGTTGCGACGCGGTCAAGGAACCATCTATCGTGGGAAATGACCACTGCGCAGCCTGGGTAATCGTCCAAGGCGGCTTCTAGGGCTTGTAGGGTTTCAACATCGAGGTCATTTGTTGGCTCATCGAGTAATAGGACGTTTGCGCCCATTTTAAGGGTTTTGGCAAGATGCACGCGGTTTCTTTCACCGCCTGATAATAGGCCAACTTTTTTCTGTTGGTCGCCGCCTTTGAAATTGAAAGATGAAACATAGGCACGGCTGTTGATTTCGCGGCCGCCAACTTCGATAATGTCCAAACCGCCCGAAATTTCTTCCCAGATGTTTTTATTATCATCAAGTGCATCACGGCTTTGGTCAACATAACCAAGTTTAACACTATCACCCAAAGTAAGCGTGCCAGAATCAGGCGCAGTTTTGCCCGTAATCATACCAAATAAAGTCGATTTACCCGCACCATTCGGCCCAATAACACCAACAATGCCCGCAGGTGGCAATTTGAATGAAAGCCCATCAATAAGAAGTTTATCGCCAAAGCCTTTAACCAAATTCTCAACCTCAAGAACTTTTGTGCCAAGGCGTGGGCCCGGTGGAATTTGGATTTGGGCAAAGGTTTGTTTTTCGCGCTCGGCCTGATTGACCAAATCTTCATAGGCTGCAAGGCGGGCTTTTGATTTTGCTTGGCGCGCTTTTGGTGATTGGCGAACCCATTCAAGTTCGCGGTCAATGGCGCGTTTGCGGGACTCTGATTCACGCTCTTCTTGCTTCATACGTTTGGCTTTTTGTTCAAGCCATGCCGAATAATTGCCTTCATAAGGAATGCCTTTGCCACGATCCAATTCAAGCGTCCATTTGGTCACTTGGTCAAGGAAGTAACGATCGTGGGTTACAAGGATTACGCAACCAGGGAATTCCTCTAAATGGTGTTGAAGCCATGCCACTGATTCAGCGTCCAAATGGTTTGTCGGCTCATCAAGAAGAATCATATCAGGTTTTGATAATAGAAGGCGGCATAATGCAACGCGGCGTTTTTCACCACCCGAAAGTTTGGAAACATCTGCATCATTATCAGGGCAGCGAAGTGCGCCCATCGCCATTTCAATTTTACTATCAATATCCCATGCGTCTGCTGCATCGACTTGTTCTTGAAGGGCGGTCATTTCTTCCATTAATTCGTCCGAATAATCTTCGGCCATTTTCATTGAAATTGCGTTGAATTTATCCAAAAGGATTTTTTCAGGGCATTCGGAAATCACATTTTCCCAAACCGATAATTTAGGATCAAGCTCAGGCTCTTGGGGTAAATAGCCCATTTTGGTGTCTTTTGCAGGACGCGCTTCGCCATTAAAATCTTTATCAAGACCCGCCATAATTTTCAAAAGTGTCGATTTACCCGAACCGTTTACACCAACCACGCCGATTTTTGCATCAGGGTAAAATGAAAGCCAGATATTTTCAAAAACCTTTTTGCCACCCGCATAAGTTTTTGAAAGTTCTTGCATTTGAAAAATATATTGTTGCGCCATTTGTAATTAATCCTTTGTAATGGCCTTCTATATTAATGCCGCGCAATTTAAAAGATGGGCTATGGTAATTTTGACAATGAAAATGGGTGATTAAACTTAATTTAGGTGACTTTATTTTTTTGCAAACTAAAATTCCAACTTCACAATTAAGGGCGCAATAATGAATAATAAGCCTATCTTTTTTGATGCAAGTAAAAAACGTTATAAAATCTCAATCGCAAGCCTTGTTACAAGTGCCATTCTTATCATAATCGCAATATCATTCTTTGTTTGGACTATTTTATCCGCACAAGTACCAGAGGCAATGCAATTGCAATTTGAACATGCCTATGCATTGCCAATTTCAACCCAGTTTAAAAATGTGCATCAAAAGGGGGCGAATTTTAAAAATTGGCTGCCCAAACCCACCGCCCCTAATCAAGCGCATAAAATGATAAAAACAGCATTCTATACGCCGTGGGATGACGCATCATTTGCATCATTAAGCAAGAATATTGATAATATCGATTGGTTGATGGTGGCGGGTGCAAATATCAATAGCCAAAATCTAAGTGCAAATTTTGTTCAAGATAAAAAACTAAATGCCCTTTTTGCAAGCCGTGCCAAAAACCCCGCAAAATTATTGATGGTGCAAAATATTGATAATGAAATTTGGGATGCGCCAAGCCTTAAAAAAATTACAAGCAATCAAAAATTATCTGAAAACTTCATAAATCAATTAATAGCCCAAGCGCAAAAAGAAAATTATCAAGGAATTGTTTTTGACTTTGAAAATCTTGGTGCAAATGATCATGAAGATTATCAAAAATTCCTTGGGCTTGCGCAAAAATTATTATCCAAGGCAAATTTGGTTTCAACAATTACATTGCCCGTTGGCGATACAAATTGGGATATAAAAAAATACGCAAAATTATGTGATAAAGCCTTCCTTATGGCCTATGATGAACATTGGGTTGGCGGGCAAGCAGGGCCAATTGCATCCCAAGAATGGTTTGTTCAAAATATCAAAAAATATATTCAAGAAATTGGCGCCGATAAAACAATTATTGCCATTGGTTCTTATGCCTATGATTGGCATGGAAAAAATAATGCCGACCCATTAAGTATCGAAGAAGCATGGCTTACCGCCCATGACAATGACGAAAAACCAGTTTTTGATAAAATAAGTGGCAATTCAAGTTTTGCCTATAAAGAAGATAATCAAACCCATCAAATTTGGCTTCTTGATGCGGTATCTGCGTGGAATGAAATGCAGGCGGCAAAGATTGAAAACCCTTATGGCATTGCCCTTTGGCGCATGGGTTCGGAAGATCCAGGGGTTTGGGAAGATTTCAAAAATATTGATAGTGGAACAATTCCATCCCTAAAAAGCCTTTCAACTTTGGGCGATGTTGATGTTGAAGGTTCGGGTGAAATTTTCCAAATCAATGATATTCCAACCCTTGGAAGCCGTAACATTATTGCCGCCAAAAATGGCCTTATTGAAGATGAAAACTATCAATCATTGCCAACGCCATTTGTGATTAATCGTAAAAATGGCGGCGATAAACAAATTGCGCTTACTTTTGATGATGGCCCTGATAAAACTTGGACACCGCAAATTTTGGATATTTTGAAAAAGGAAGGCGTTAATGCAACCTTTTTTGTAATTGGTGAAAATGCCCTTCCCCACCCTGCGCTTTTGAACCGAATTGTTAATGAGGGTAATGAATTAGGTAACCATTCCTATAGCCATCCAAACCTTTCACAAGATTCGCAAGAAGGCACAAAAATTGAATTAAACACAACCCAAAGATTGGTTGAAGCCTATACGGGGCGTTCAATGCGCCTATTTCGCGCGCCATATTTTGGCGATGCCGAACCAACAACGCAGGATGAATTACAACCTGCCCTTGATGCCCAAAAGCTTGGCTATATTAATGTTGGCCTCCATGTTGACCCTGATGATTGGCAACGCCCAGGGGTTGATAAAATAGTAAAAACCACATTGGATCAAATTGCCGCCTCAACCAATGAGCGCAAAGCCCAAATCGTGCTTTTGCATGATAGTGGCGGTGATAGATCGCAAACCGTTGCGGCTTTGCCAAAAATTATCGAAACCCTAAAAGCCAATGGCTATCAATTGGTTACTGTTTCCCAATTACTAGGCGTATCGCGCGATGTGGCAATGCCGATAGTTAAAGGTAAAGACCTTCAGGCCGTAAGATTTGATGTTGGGCTTTTTGCGGCAATTGCATTCCTACAAGCGGCATTAAAAGATTTATTCTATATCGCCATCGGCCTTGGAATAATAAAATCAATCAGCCTTACAATTTTAGCGGTGCGTCAAAAATTTGCCAATCAGCATATTATTCCACCCGAATATAATCAAGAAATCCCAATAAGCGTTCTTATCCCCGCTTATAACGAAGAAAAAGTGATAAAAGACGCGATAGCGCGTGTTTTATCAACCCAATATGCCAATTTTGAAATTTTGGTGGTTAATGATGGTTCAAAAGACAATACATCAAAAATTGTAAAAGATAATTTTGCCAATAATCCTAAAGTGAAACTTCTTGATTTAACCAATCGCGGCAAAGCAGGTGCACTCAATGAGGCCTTAAGGCATGTAAATGGCGAAATTATCGTTGCCCTTGATGCCGATACCCAATTTGAACCTGATACAATTGCAAAATTAGTGCGCTGGTTCAAAGATGAAAGCATTGGTGCAGTTGCGGGCAATGCGCGGGTTGGAAATGAAATCAATCTTGTTACACGCTGGCAGGCGATTGAATATATTGTTTCGCAAAATATTGAACGCCGTGCTTTGGCAAATTTTGACGCAATCACCGTGGTTCCGGGTGCAGTAGGCGCATGGCGCAAAAAAGCCCTTGAAGAAGTTGGCAATTATCCCGAAGACACACTTGCCGAAGATCAAGATTTGACCATTGCCATTCAAAAAATCGGCTGGAAAGTGATTTATGATGAAGATGCAATCGCATGGACCGAAGCGCCCGAAAGTTTCGCCGCCCTTGCAAAACAGCGTTTTCGTTGGTCATTTGGAACATTGCAATGCCTTTGGAAACATCGCGATTTACTTTTACAAAAAAATAAAAATGCGCGCGGCCTATCGTTAATTGGCATACCACAGGCGTGGGTTTTCCAAATCTTCTTTGCATTAATTTCACCATTAATTGATTTGGCATTGGTTTTAAGCATGGTTTCAACCGCGCAAAAAATCTATCAACATGGGATTGATGCCACCCAAAGCGATTTGTTGAAAATTGGAATTTATTGGCTTTGTTTCATGACAATTGATTTGGGATGCGGTTTTATCGCTTATTCACTTGAAAGCCGTAAAACCAAATTCAGACCCATTTTAATGGCGATGCAACGCTTTTTATATCGCCAAATCATGTATTGGGTTTGTATCAAGGCAATTTTCACCGCAATCACTGGCCTTTGGACAGGTTGGGGCAAATTGGAACGCAGCGGCAAGGTAAATATAAGCCAAGTTAAGCAATAAGGTCACACAAAGGTCACACAATATATAAAAACGCAATCTCTTTATATTAATGAACCTTGGTTTTTGTTTTAAAAGCCATTATGAGTGTGAAATAATATAGTTCAGAGGTTATTTTGACAGTTTTTTATTATAAAGGCGATTTGCCTGATGGGTTAGACTTTGGGGATAGTGTTGCAATTGATTGCGAAACTATGGGGCTTTCACTTGTTCGTGATGAATTATGCGTTATTCAATTATCAAGTGGCGACGGCAATGCACATGTTGTTCAATTTGACCGTAAAACCTATGATTGCCCAAATCTAAAAAAATTACTTACAGATGGCAAAATTGAAAAGCTTTTCCATTTCGGTCGCTTTGATATTGCGATGATATACAAATATCTTGGAATATTATGCGCGCCTGTTTTTTGCACCAAAATTGCATCAAAACTTTGCCGCACTTATACTGATAGGCACGGCCTTAAAGACTTGTTGCGTGAATTAGTTGGTGTTGAACTTAATAAACAACAACAATCATCAGATTGGGGCCAAGAAACTTTAAGTGAAGCGCAATTAAATTATGCTGCATCTGATGTTTTATATTTGCATGGCGCAAAAAACAAATTAGTTGAAATGTTACAAAGACATAATAGAGTTGAAATTGCGAATGCTTGTTTCAAATTCCTGCCAACTCAGGCAATGCTTGACTTGAATGGTTTTGGTGAAATCGACATTTTTTCGCACTAATTTTCCGCAAAGAAACAGAAAAAGATAATGCCAGAAAAACAAAGTGAAAATTTAGCAAATGACCGCGGATTACAAATCCGCAGTTTGCGTATCAAATTTTTGCGAACACTGTTTTTGGTTGCAATTATTGCTTCGGCGGCCGTTTTTGTGGGTATGATGATATTTGGGTTTTTGAAACCAAAAAACGAAACCAATAAGAATGTTGTAAAAGGCGATAGGCTTGTAATCGAAAAGCCAACTTTTATTGGGCATTCAATTGAAAACGGTCGTGTCATCGTTACCGCCGATGAGGCAAAACGCCAATTAGGAAATGGCGTAAGTGATATTGAACTTGTAAATCCTGTAATGCAAACCCAATTTGGTTCCCAAATTAAAGCAAAAACCGGCATTTGGAATGAAACAAGGCAAGAGCTTACACTAAAAACCAATGTTGAAATGACCCATTCAAATGGTGACAAAGCCTATTCGCAAAACGCATATTATGGAAGAATTGCAAGCCCTGATGGCAAAGGCTTTACGCTTGCTGAACCAATTGTCTATTTAACCCAAAATGTTCAATTTGTTCGCAAAAGCGGCGAACATTTAGAAAGTAATAGTGGAATTTGGAATGACAAAACCCAAGAATTAAAACTTGGTGATGATGCAAAATTAAATGTTCCACAAATCGTTTCCGACAATAATTCCTTTGTAAACATAACATTTGCCAAGGGTAATGCAAATTCAAAAGCGGCAACATTTTTGTTGAATGACAATGTTATTTATGGAAGTGGTAATACCAGTTTGAAATTTGATAAAATCGCTGCAACTTCCGACCGTTATGAGTTCCATTCTGATACAAAGCGCATTATCTTAAATGGTCATGCACACGCAACTTTTTCGCAATAGGTTATGATAAGATGAAAATTAAGAATACAAAACAAAATTTACATTTTTCTGCAACATTGCGGGGGCTGCTTGCTGCATCATTATTCGCAATGGTTTCTGGATCTTCTATCGCGCAGAACACACAAAATGGCCCTATTCAAGTTACGGCCTCTTTGATGGATGTTCAACCGCAAAATAATAGCGCTATCTTTTCTGGTAATGCAGAAGTTATTCAAAATGGCGCGGCAATAAGATCTGCAAAATTCGTTGTCTTCTATAATGGCGCAGGTGATGGAAAAATCCAAAAAGTAGTTTCAGACAGTGAAACTTTTTACGCATCCCCAACCGAAAAAGCGCGCGGTGACCGTGCGGTTTTTGATGCGGCAAACAATACAATCATTTTTACTGGTAATGTAATCCTAACCCAAAATCGCAATGTCCTTACTGGTGATGAATTGCGGGTTAATACAATTACAAAACAATCAGTAATGAAATCAAATAGCGGCAAGGTAAAGGGCGTGTTCTTCCCAAATGATGCACCACCTTCTAAGCCTAAGAAATAAGAACGAGAATAATGGCGCGCAATACACAGTTTTTTGAAATATCTGATGTTAAAAAGGCTTCTAAAACGGGCCTAAGTGCAAATAATCTTAATAAGAGCTTCAAGGGCCGTGAAGTTGTTAAGGATGTTTCATTGTCCTTACAGCGCGGTGAAGTTCTTGGCCTATTGGGGCCAAATGGCGCAGGTAAAACCACGTGCTTTTATATGATTACGGGCCTTATAGCAGCAGATTTTGGCAATATATCAATTGATGGCAAAGACGTTACCCAATTGCCAATGTATGTCCGCGCAAGAATGGGGCTTGGCTATTTACCGCAAGAGCCATCAATTTTCCGTGGCCTTTCAGTTGTTGATAATATTATGGCGGTTCTTGAAACCACAAATTTGTCAAAAGATGAACAAATTAAGCGCGCCGATGAATTATTAAGCGAATTGAATATTCAAAAACTGCGTAACCAACCTGCACCAACTTTATCAGGTGGTGAACGCCGTCGCCTTGAAATTGCGCGCGCATTGGCAACAAACCCAAGCTATATTTTGCTTGATGAGCCATTTGCGGGCGTTGACCCACTTGCAATTTCGGAAATTCGCACTTTGGTTAAATACTTAAAAGGGCGCGATATTGGGGTTTTGATTACCGATCATAACGTTCGCGAAACCCTGCAAATTACCGATAGAACTGCAATCATTGCCGATGGTCGCCTATTATTTGAAGGCACATCAGAAGAAGTTTTGCATAATGATGACGTTCGTCGCTATTACCTTGGCAAAGACTTTTAAGCCTTCGAATTTTCGCGCAAAAACATCGCTAAAACTTAACAACAAGTAAAAACTGACATTTTTTCAAGCGCTTAATAGCGTTAGTTATAATTTATTTACCACTTTTAGCACAGATAAAAGTAATTTGTTAAAAGTTCTATGCAATTATTAGGCCACGATAATTGGATAAAGCGTTTATCTAAGCTGAAAAGGTAAAGTTCTAAATGGCAATAGCCCCAAGAATGGAGATAAGGCAGGGTCAATCACTTGTGATGACACCGCAATTGCAGCAAGCGATTAAGATTCTGCAATTCTCTAGCGTTGAACTTTCCGAATATATCGAGCAGGAGCTTGAAAGAAACCCTATGCTTGAGCGCGTAGAGGATGAAAACTCAAGCGATGAAATAAGCACAGATAATAATGATACAAGCGTAAGCGAACTTTCAATTTCCGAAGATAGCGGCGACCCAAATGCCGAAGGTTCAATCGATGCATCATATGAAGATCTATATTCAGATGCCGATATGCCAGCCGTTGAAGCAATTGGTTCAAACATTGACTGGTCAAAATCAGGCGATGGGCGTCATTATGATGATTTAGAGGGCATTGAAAACACATTATCATGTGAAATAAGCCTGCATGACCATTTAGAAGCGCAAGCCGCCCTTGCCTTTGATAATCCACAAGACAAATTAATCGCCGCATATTTAATCGATTTTGTTGATGATGGCGGCTATTTGCGCGCCGATTGCGAAGAAGCCGCCACCAATCTTGGTGTTTCCAACGAAAAAATTGAAGAAATCGTACAAACTCTTCAAGGCTTTGACCCAGTTGGGATTTGCGCGCGCAATGTTGAAGAATGCCTTTCGGCACAATTAAAAGAAAAAGATAGATTTGATCCAGCGATGCAAAAGCTTGTTGAAAATCTTGATCTTTTGGCAAAACGTGACCTGCGCCAATTATGCAATATTTGCGAAGTCGATGGCGAAGACATGGCGCAAATGATAAGCGAAATTCGCGCCCTTACCCCAAAACCAGGGGCAGCATTTGGTAATAGCGTCACATCGGCGATTGTTCCCGATGTTTATGTTCGTGAAGCGCCAAATGGCATGTGGGTGGTTGAATTAAACACTGATACTTTGCCAAAAATTTTGGTCAATAATGCATATTGTGAAACCGTTTCACGCAACGCACGCACAGAAGATGAAAAGTCTTATATTACAGAATGCCAAAATGATGCTTCTTGGCTTGTAAAATCTTTGGATCAACGTGCGCGCACAATTCTTAAAGTTGCCAAAGAAATCGTGCGCCGCCAAGATGGGTTTTTAACCTATGGCGTGTCACATTTGCGCCCATTGGTTTTAAAAGATGTTGCGCAAATTATTGAAATGCATGAATCAACCGTAAGCCGCGTTACTTCTAATAAATATATTGCAACACCGCGCGGAACTTTTGAACTTAAATATTTCTTCTCAACGGCTATCAATTCATCTTATGGCTATGAATCACATTCATCTGAAGCGGTAAGACACCAAATTAAAAGCCTTATTGATGATGAAAAACCAATTGCGCCTTTATCTGATGATGCAATTGTTGATATTCTAAAAGAAACTGGAATTGATATTGCCCGCCGCACAGTTGCCAAATACCGCGAAGCAATGCGCATTCCGTCTTCGGTGCAACGCCGCCGCGCAAAAATTGGATAATGCAAGTTATATTTTTTTAACCATATTTTTGCTTTTTGTGACAGATTTAAGAAAATTATCCCTTGCGAGTTTAAGAATGCTTGCTACATTAAATGTGCGGTGCATTAAACCGTGCATCGCCTCATACTATAAGGAGGTTTATATGACCCAATTGCGAATTCGTGTTACTGGCAGAAATGTTGACGTTGGCGAAGCACTTCGAGAGAAGATAGAGGGTGATTTAACCAATGGTATTGCACGATACGCAAGCTCGCGCGATGGCGAAGCAACAGTCACTTTAAGTAAGGAACGTCACCTTTTCGTTGTCGAAGTTCTGCTTCATCTTGATTCAAAAGTTAAAATGGAATCAAAAGCAGAAGCAGATGACCCACATAAAGCATTTGCCCAAGCACTTGATAAAATTGAAAAAAGGGTAAGACGCAACAAAAGAAAACTTAAAGATCACCATCATGCAGGCATCAAGCAATTGGACGTTGCTGAATAGATTGCTTGCAAAATATTATACTTTCGGTTAATGCGACGCCGCTTTAATGCAAGCGGCGTACGCTTCATTATTTCGAATTTGGCCGATAAAATGGCTATCAATAACCTAAATGGTTAAGTTTTTGAAAGCGAAATATTATGCCTAATTTAGGCGATTTATTAAAACCCGAAGCAATCATTTTCCAAGCAAGCGGTGAAGATAGACGCGACGTCATGCGTCAAATGACCGAGGCTGCGAGTAATGCTTTTGGTGTTGACGCAGGATTAACGCTTGAAGCGCTTATGACACGTGAAGCCTTGGGCGGAACTGGTGTTGGCGAGGGCGTTGCCGTCCCGCACGCACGTATAAGCGGCATTGAGCGCACACATGGCGTTTTTGCACTTTTAAAAACCCCGGTTGATTTTGAAAGCCCAGATGGCAAACCTGCCGACCTTGTATTCATGCTTTTATCGCCTGAAGAATCGGGGGCAAACCACCTTAAAGCCCTTGCAAAAATCACGCGCCTTTTACGCCAAAGCAGCGTAAGATCCGCCCTACGCGCCGCCCGCTCCCAATCTGCATTACACGCATTATTATTGGATGTAGAAACTAGCCAGGTGGCGTAAATTTTATCTTTTTAATTGGTTAGATAAGAAAACATCATGGCTCTGGGCGTTATTAATGTCGTTTGCAATTGCGTTTGCAACATCATTAATTATTCGCGTTGAAAAGTCATTTGGAATTGTTTCTAGTATTGGCAATTGATATTCTTGTAAAAGCCCCATGCCAACCATTACTGATACCCATGAACCCGCCCTAAACAAATCTGTTTGACTTGTGAAAACTTTGCCTTGCTGTTTGAAAATTTCAATTTTGTTTATCAAACTATCTGGAACCTGCATATTAGTCACATAATTCCAAAACTCGCTATCATTACGCTTAGAAACATAATAATGTAAAATTATAAAATCCCTTATTTCTTCGATATCTGTGATGAATTTTTGATTATAATGTTTTCGTAAATATTCATAATCATTCGTTTGCGGCAAATGTTCAAAAAACTTAAAAATGCTTGCAATAACAAGATGAATTGCCGTTGATTCCAAAGGTTCCAAAAAGCCAGATGCAAGCCCTAAGGCAACGCAATTTTTTACCCATGTTTCTTTTCGCCTTCCTGCGCGGAAATTTATTTTACGAATATCAGCAAGCGGTTTTGAATCCAGTGCATTTAGCAAAATATTTCTTGCGCTTTCTTCATCGGTATGACGCGAAGAATAGACATAACCATTGCCAATTCTTGATTGCAAAGGAATTCGCCAAGTCCAACCAGCTTCGCGCGCAGTCGATAAAGTATATGGATTGAGGGG
>JAPUEP010000150.1 GCA_027492515.1 Hyphomonadaceae bacterium | reverse complement strand
ACTGCAACAAATTCTGTTAAACCTACAAAATAAGGCTTTCATTCAGTAGCAAATCTTTGCTATTGTAATCTCCCATGACCCGATATGTATTTATAACTGGGGGCGTGGTATCCTCCCTTGGCAAAGGTATTGCGGCGGCGGCACTTGGTGCGCTCTTGCAATCTCGTGGCTATAAAATCCGCCTTAGAAAACTTGATCCTTATTTGAATGTGGATCCTGGCACTATGTCACCATATCAACATGGTGAGGTGTTCGTTACCGATGATGGTGCCGAAACTGACCTTGATTTAGGGCATTATGAGCGTTTTTCAGGTGTTTCTGCTACACGTGCCGATAATGTGACTGCTGGTCGTATCTATCAAGATATTATTCAAAAAGAACGTAGGGGCGGCTATCTTGGGGCAACTATCCAAGTTATTCCGCACGTTACCAATGCAATTAAAGAATTCATTCTTTCAGATGCAGGCGATGCAGATTTTGTTTTATGTGAAATTGGCGGAACGGTCGGTGATATTGAAGGCCTGCCATTCTTTGAAGCAATCCGCCAATTAGGCCAAGAATTAGAACGCGATCAAGCGATTTATATACATCTTACTTTGATGCCATATATTTCAACTGCGGGCGAAATGAAAACCAAGCCAACGCAACATAGCGTAAAAGAATTGCGTTCAATTGGTATTCAGCCAAATATTTTACTTTGCCGCTGTGACCGCGAAATCCCGGAAGAGGAGAGGCGCAAACTTGCCCTTTTCTGTAATGTTCGCCCATCTTCGGTAATCGAAGCGCAAGACAGCACACATATTTATGAAGTGCCGCTTGATTATCACAAAAATGGCTTTGATAAGGAAGTATTGGCGTGCTTTGGAATTAAAGACGCACCAGAGCCTGATTTGTCACGATGGCAAGAAGTATCGCGCCGCCTAAATAATCCTGATGGTGAGGTTAATATCGCCATTGTGGGCAAATATACGGCGATGAAGGATAGTTATAAATCACTTATCGAGGCTTTGCATCATGGCGGTCTTGCAAATGGTGTTAAAGTTAATCTGAATTGGATTGATGCGCGCGCTTTTGATGGTGATGATGATTCTATTGTTTCTGAATTGTCAGAAGTTAATGCAATTTTGGTTCCGGGTGCATTTGGTGATTCTGGTGCTGAAGGAAAAATCAAGGCGATTAAATTTGCCCGTGAACATAAAATTCCATATTTTGGCATATGTTTTGGTATGCAAATGGCATGCGTTGAAGCGGCACGAAATCTTGCCAAACTTGAAGATGCTTCATCAACCGAATTTGGGCCATGTAAAAACGAAATCGTTGGCATTATGACTGAATGGGTTAAAGGCAATGAAAAAGTTGAACGTGGCAATGATGATGATATGGGCGGTACAATGCGCCTTGGTTCATATGACGCTGTTCTAAAAGATGGTACACGTGCCAAAGAAATATATGGCAATACGCACATCCAAGAGCGTCATCGTCACCGTTATGAAGTAAATATTTCCTACAAAGAGCAATTAGAGGCGTGTGGCCTTAAATTCTCTGGCCTATCGCCTGATGGGCGTTTGCCAGAAATTGTGGAATATGAAGACCACCCATGGTTTGTGGCGGTTCAATTCCATCCAGAATTGAAATCAAGACCGTTTGAACCGCATCCTTTGTTCAAAGATTTTGTTCGCGCTGCAATAGTGCAATCAAGATTGGTTTAAAATCATTGGATGCTGTTGATTTTTTGTAAAACTGTGTCTAAAGACGCGGTTCGAAATTTATTTTTGTGAAATGGAACTAAAAAATGGCTGTGCCTAAACGCAAAACCTCCCCATCACGCCGTGGCATGCGCCGCGCTCACGATGCTTTGGGTGTAAACTCTTACGTTGAAGATAAAAATTCAGGTGAACTTCGCCGTCCACACCACATTGACTTGAAAACTGGTCAGTATCGTGGCCGTCAAGTCCTTAAAGTAAAAGAAGACTAATTTTTTTGATTATCTTGGCGAATTGGGGCGTCGAAAATTTTTTAAATATGTCCAATATTTAAAAAATTTGTCTCCTACCACTTCACTCAAGCCAATCAAAAAATCGTTGACTAAATAAGGTCGCTGTTTGGCGGCCTTTTTTGTATATTTAATTGGCGAATTGGTGCGTCAAATATTTTTTAAATATGTCCGATATTTAAAAATTTTCTCTCCTTCTAATTCCCTCAATCTAATCAAAAAAACGCTGGTTAAAAATGGTCGCTGTTTGGCGGCCTTTTTTATTATTTGATAAAATTTTAATTAAAATATTAAATTCAAATTATTTGCTTTGACCTATGTTGGCTTTACGGGGGCGACTGTGGAAATTGTAAATTCTTTTAATCAGCAAGAAAAACCGCAAAGAGAAAACAAACTTTTCGCAAGGTTAGGTTGGTGGCTTGGTACATCACAATTCTTTAGTGGATTATGCGCTTTCATTCTAATTTTTGGTTTTGATTACATAAAAAACAAATTTGGCTTTGACATAATGTCTATGTTTGGCCCGAATGCCAAAAATCTTATCATTATAAGCGGATTTACAACATTATTATCGGGTATAGTTTTAATGCCGCCAACCTTGAAAATGTTGCGCGCCAATTATCCAATTATGAATAATTTATATGCAGCACCTTCATTGGCTTTGGTTTTGGGGTTGATTGGTATTTTTGTACTTAAATCACCAGACTTTCTTCCAAAAGGCGCGCAAGATATGACTGCCGAAGCGCCAAAAACTATAGAACAACCACAAGCGCCAACACAAATTACACAAGTTCAACAAAATGAAAAATTAGAACAAGAAAAAATCCAATTACGTGGCACTTATTATGCGCGCTAAATAATAACATACAGGGGAAATAAAAATGCAAAAACCAATTTTGATAAAATTTATAATGCTATTCCAAGTTATATTGGGCGCAAGTTTGATAATGATTGCCAATCATTTCTGGAATTTTTTGAAAATTAAACCCAAAAATATTCATTCATTGGCCTAATTTTTAAGCGCAATCGCAAAGACATTTTCGAACATTTGCGTGGTCAGGCGGTTGGTTTGCGTATTATAGCGACTGCAATGGTATGAATCGACAATTCGATAATTGCCAATAATATGCTGTGCGGCATGGGCGAATTTATATTGGCTTGGTTTTGCACCCAATGTTCGAATTATTGAATCATGTGAAATTTTACCAAGGCATATGATTGTATGAAGCTTTGGCAAAGCAGCCAAACGTGATTTTAAAAACCCGCTACAAATACTAATTTCCTGCGGTGTTGGTTTATTTTCCGGTGGTGCACAACGCACCACGTTCGAAATAATTACATTTTTTAATTCAATGCCATCATTCGGATCGGCTTTATATTCGCCAAACATAAGGCCAAATTTTTTAAGTGTTTGATATAATAATTCCCCCGCATAATCACCCGTAAATGGGCGACCAGTGCGATTTGCACCCATTCGCCCTGGTGCTAGCCCTGCAACCAATATGCTTGCATCCTCATCACCAAATGAAGGGGCGGGGCCATTAAACCAATCAGGGTTTTCAGAAGCATTTTTGTTACGATATTCAACTAAACGCGGGCATAAATTGCAATTTTTTGGTGCTTCTTTGGCGAATGTCATTTAATAACCTTTTTTTGAACACCTATAAGGCGAAATTTCAAATTGGAAAATAGCAAAAACATCTATCTTGGTCTTGGTTCAAATCTTGAATTTGAAAATTTGGATAGTGTGCAAATTTTACAAGCCGCAATTGATGAAATTTCCCAAAAATACAAAGTTTCAAAAATCTCATCTTTCTATAAATCACCTGCTTGGCCTGTTGGCAGTGATGCGCCTGATTATGTTAATTGCGTAATTGAGATTGAAAATAATAATATTGACCCATTTGATTTAATGCAAAACCTATTGGAAATTGAAAAAAAATATGGGCGTGTGCGTGACAAGGAAAATCAATGGGCTGCTAGAACGTTGGATATAGATATTGTCGATTTTGGTGGCATAATTATCGATGAAGCAAAAAATAATATCCACCTTTCATTGCCGCATCCAAGAATGCATTTGCGCGATTTCGTGATTTTACCACTTAATGAAATTGCGCCAAATTGGGTTAATCAAATAACAAAATCAAAAATTTCAAACATAAAAGCACAATATTTGCAGCTAAATCATCAATTTACTGCAAAGCGCATTCAAACCTATTGAGAAATTTTAACACTTCAACTATAGGCAATTTATATTCAAATACCCTGCAGGAATAATAAATGGCACGTGTAACAGTAGAGGATTGCGTAGAACGCGTCCAAAACAGATTTTCTTTGGTTCTTTATGCTGCGCATCGCGCACGTCAAATTTCTGGTGGTGCACCTTTGGCGGTTGATCGTGACCGTGATAAAGACCCTGTGGTTGCGCTTCGTGAAATCGCTGAAACTGCGGTCGAATCTTTTGATTTACGCGATGGTTTGATTGCATCACTTCGTGAATATCGCCCACAAGCGGTTCGTGAAGAAGAAGAATCTGATTTGCTTGCTCTTGAAGCACCAGTTATTGTTTCTGAAGATGACGTAATGCGCGCATTGCAACAGGAACAAGAAGCTGCAAGAGATAATGATTATTAAAGTTCAAAACCCCGCCCTCGCGGCTTCGCCGCTCACTTAGGGTTTTGGTTTTAAGCGGACAATAAATTATAAAAAGCGTGGTTTTTATAATTTATTGACATATTGTTTTGAAAAAATCCGAAACATTGTTTCGGATTTTTTTGTGTTTAGTTTAACTTTGAATACATATTTGTAGTTGCATATATTTTTCAATCTATGCACAATATGAATAATGACTGAAACACAAACCATTGCACAGCCAAAGGCTAGGATTTTGCGGCAATATGAATTGCTTGAGCTAATTCGTGCCTATAATCCCGAATTAAACGAGGATATGATTAATCGTGCCTATGTTTATGCCACCAAAATGCATGGTTCGCAGCTTCGGGCATCGGGTGATCCATATTATGCACATCCTGTTGAGGTTGCGGGCATTTTAACGCAATTAAAACTTGATGAGGCATCAATTGTAACTGGCCTATTGCATGATACGGTTGAGGATACTGATGCAACTTATGATGAAATTGTGCGCCTTTTTGGCGAAGAAGTTGCAGGGCTTGTCCAAGGCGTCACAAAACTTACCCAATTAGAAGTAACTGCCGAGCGCACAACGCAAGCTGAAAACCTTCAAAAATTCGTTTTGGCGCTATCAAAAGATATACGTGTTCTATTGGTGAAATTGGCGGATCGTTTGCACAATATGCGAACTTTGCATTTTATCAAAAAGCATGAAAAACGTGTGCGTATTGCACGCGAAACACTTGATATTTATGCGCCTTTAGCGCGCCGAATTGGCGTCAATAAATTTGCATCCGAACTTGAAGATTTGGCGTTTTCATTTCTTTATCCTGATGCTTGCGCAGCAATAAACCAACAACTTGCCCAAAACCGTGAACGTTTCCATAAGGCAAATGATAATGTCGAAGATAGACTTATCAAAGTTCTTAAAGAAGCAAATATAGATGCAAGAGTTTCAGGGCGTGAAAAAAAATCATATTCAATTTGGCGCAAATTAGACCGCAAGGCAGTGTCTTTTGGCGAAATTTCCGACATTTATGGCTTTAGAGTTTTGGTCAATAATCCTGAACAATGTTATCTTGCGCTTGCGGCAATTCATTCGGCTTGGTCATATGTTCCGGGGCGTTTCAAAGATTATATTTCTGTTCCAAAGCCGAATGGTTATCGCTCATTACATACTGCGGTGGTTGGCCCTGCGGGGATGCGTGCGGAAATTCAAATTCGTACCGATGATATGGATAGGATTGCCGAATATGGTGTTGCCGCACATTGGAAATATAAAAATCATTCTTATGGTTATTTCCCTGATAATGGCATTTCAACCGACCCAATGGCAGCATTACGCGGTATTTTCTCTATCCTAGAAGATGGCGGCGATGCCGAGGATTTCTTTGAAAATGCCAAACTTGAAATGTTTCAAGATCAAGTTTTCATTTTCACACCAAAAGGCGATTTACACGCCCTTCCTCGCGGCGCAACATCGGTTGATTTTGCTTATGCGGTTCATACAAAAATTGGCGATACAATTGTTGGTGCAAAAATTAATGGCGTGAATGCGCCGCTTCGAACCCCTCTGCGTAATGGCGATATTGTTGAGGTTTTGCGTTCTGATAAACGCAAACCGCCGCCAAATTGGGAAAGTTTGGCAATTACTGGTAAAGCGCGCTCTGGCATTCGCCGCCTTCTTCGCGAAACCGAGCGGGAGGAGTTTGTGATTCTTGGCAAACGCCTTGCGGGTCATGCTTTAAGGCGCTTTGGAATTAATCCCGAAGAAGTTGATTTAAAAAATGCAATTGATGCATTGAAATTTAAGTCTGCCGATGAATTATATTTTTCAATTGGTCGTGGCAAACTTACGGGAACCCAACTTGCTGAGGCAGTTGTTCCGGGTTTTGTTACCAAAACCGCGCTTGGTCATTCACGGGTTTCAATTGATGATGAACATGGTTCTGACTTCTTGAAGGGGGAAGGGCTAACTGAAGGGGTGGCAATTCATTTTATGCCATGTTGTTCACCGCTTCCTGGTGAGCGAATTGTGGGCATTATTACCCAAGGAAATGGTATAGAAGTTCATACGATTGATTGTGAAAACCTTGCTGATCATGATGATGATGAGGCGTGGGTTGATTTAAGTTGGAATGAAGAAGCCAATAAACACGGCATTGCGGTTGCACGGCTTTTGGTTTCTTGTGAAAATTCAAAAGGTGTTTTTGCCGAAGTTGGACGTATTATCGCCAATTCAGATGGTAATATTATAAATCTAAAAACCGAAAATCGCCGTGAAGACTTTATCGATTTGGCAATTGATATTGAAGTTGCATCAACAAAACATCTAAATTCAATTGCGGCATCACTGCGTTCTTTGCCTGTTGTGGTTGATGTTGAACGCATAAGGGGTTAAAGCGCTTTGCAAAGGTTATGAATTATGAAAACGCAAAAAGTTCTTAAAATTTTCGAAGAAGCAGGCGCATTATTAAATGGCCATTTCATTCTTTCATCTGGTCGCCATAGTCGCCAATTTTTGCAAAAAGCCTTTGTGTTTATGAACCCAAAGGCGACCGAAAAATTATGCAAAGCCTTGGCAAAAAAAATCAAAAAAGAATTTGGCGATGTTGAATATATTGTTTCACCCGCTGTTGGTGCAATTATTCCGGGTTATGAAACCGCCCGTCACCTTGGTGCAAAGGCAATGTTTGTTGAACGTGAAGATGGCGTTTTTAAACTTCGCCGTGGCTTTGAAATTCCCAAAGATGCCAAAGTTGTTGTAGTTGAAGATATTATTTCAACGGGTCTTTCGGTACGTGAAACTTTGGATGCAATTAAAGATTTGCCAATAAATCTTCTTGGTGCGGCGGTTTTGATTGATAGATCGGCGGGTAAATCTGATGTTGGCGCGCCATTGGTTGCATTGGCATCATTCGAAGTTGAAAGCTTTGCACCCGACGAAATTCCCGAAGATTTAAAAGATATTCCTGCTGTAAAACCTGGAAGCCGTGCTTTATCACAAAAGAAAAAGTAAAATGAAAAGATTACGCCTTGGTATTAATATTGACCATGTTGCAACCATAAGAAATGCGCGTGGCGGTAACCACCCCGATACAATGCGTGCCGCAGAGCTTGTAAAAAAAATCGGCGCAGATTCGATAACTGTGCATTTACGTGAGGATAGACGTCATATTCGTGATTTGGATGTGATTAGTCTTGCAGGGTCAATTGATTTGCCCATTAATCTTGAAATGGCGGCAACCCAAGAAATGCATGATATTGCGCTTAAACTTGCGCCGCATGCCATTTGCCTTGTCCCTGAAAAACGTGAAGAGCGCACGACAGAAGGTGGTCTTGATGCCAAATCTGGCGCAAATTATTTGCGCCCTTATGTTGCGCGCCTTCAAGAAAATGGTTCACGTGTAAGTCTTTTTATTGAACCAAGCATAAATCAGGTTCAGGCGGCTTTTAATATCGGTGCACGCGCAGTTGAACTTCACACGGGCAAATATTGTGATGCAATTACCGATGGTAACATTGAACTTGCCAATGAAGTTTTGGAAAATATAAAGGCGGCCGCAAAACTTGGTGCCGAGCTTGGCCTTGAAGTTCATGCAGGACATGGCATAACTTATGAAAGCGTTATCGAGATTGCAAAAATTCCAGATATTATCGAATTAAATATTGGTCACTTTTTAATTGGCGAGGCGATTTTTGTAGGGCTTGAGGCGGCAATTGAGAAAATGCGTAATATTATGGATGAAGTTCGCGGAACTATCCAATCATGATTTATGGTATTGGCTCTGACATTTGTGTGATTTCAAGGATTGAAAAAACGCTTGAACGTTTTGGTTCGCGCTTTGAAAATCGTTGTTTTACGCCAATTGAACAGGCAAAAGCCGATCGAACACCAAAATTACGTGCTTCATCATATGCCAAAAGATTTGCCGCCAAAGAAGCCTTTTCAAAAGCAATGGGAACTGGAATTAAATTTGGTGTTGCATGGCGCGAAATTGGCGTTGAAAATGACATCACTGGCAAGCCAACAATAAAATTATCAGGCAAAACCAAGGATAAATTTGACAAAATAATTCCCGAAGGTAACAAAGCCAACATTTTTTTAACTATGAGTGATGATTATCCTTATGCTATTGCGTATGTAATAATTGAATTTTTGCAAATTTAGGAAAAGAATAAATAATTATGAGTGACACTATAAGTGAGAATAACGGGGCAAAACCAGATTCTTCAAAACCTGTGAAAGAGCAGGAATCGTTTGGTGAAATTGTAAAGACTTTGCTTTTTGCGCTTCTAATCGCGCTTGCATTGCGGATTTTTATTTTCCAGCCGTTTAATATTCCATCAGAATCTATGCGCCCCGGCCTGATTGTTGGTGATTATTTGTTTGTTTCTAAATGGGATTATGGAATTTCAAAAGCATCAATCCCGTTTGAACCTGAATTGTTCAAAGGCCGCATTGGTGGCGGTAAAGTTCATCGTGGTGATGTTGTTGTTTTCAAACACCCTGTTCATGAACATGTTGATTATATCAAACGCGTCATAGGCCTTCCAGGTGATAGAATTCAAGTTGTAGGTGGTCAGGTTATTATTAATGGAACCCCTGTTGATAGAAAACCATTAGCACCTGAAATGATTACTGATTCTAACAATGACTACAAAAGCACAAATCGTTGGGAAGAAACCCTTCCTGAAGGCAAAAAATATATTGTCTATGATTTTTATGAAGCCGGCCCATTTGATAATACCAAAATTTTTGAAGTACCTGCTGGGCATTATTTCATGATGGGCGATAATCGTGATAATTCAACTGACAGCCGTGCAGACCCAATTGCAGAACAAGGCGTTGGCTATGTTCCAGAAGAGAATATTGTTGGTAAAGCACGTATTGTAATGTTTTCATGGGATGAAGGTGTAAGCCTTATTAAACCATGGACATGGTTTACTGATTTACGCTATAATCGCATGGCAAAACCAATTAATTAATATGTCAAAAAATTATAGAAAAGCGCCAAAAACTATTGAAATTGCGTCAAATCCAAATGATTTGGCGCAATTTGAGCAAGAAATAGGCTATAGTTTCAAAAATAAAGAAAACCTTCAACTTGCGCTTATTCATAAAAGCGCGGGTGAGGGTATGTCTGGCTTCAAATCCAACGAACGCCTTGAATGGTTGGGGGATAGGGTTTTGGGGCTTATGAGTGCGCGCTTTATCTATACGAATTACCCAAGCATTGAAGAAGGTGGTCTAACGCGCCTTTTCAATAATGTTGTAAATGGAACAAATTGTGCAGAAGCTGCACGCAAAATTGGCCTTGATAAATATATGCACGTCTCAAAATCAATTGAGAATGTGCATGGCAATGACAATGTTCTTGGTGATGCATACGAAGCATTGATTGGTGCGATATATCTTGATGGCGGCATGGATGCGTGCCAAAAACTAATTGATTTAGCCATTGAATGCGCCAAAACAGGTGGTAATGGCGCAAAAAATTATAAAAGCTCACTTCAAGAATGGGCTCAAAAGCGCAAGTTTCCATCGCCTATATATGAAATTATAAGCCGTGAAGGCCCAGATCATGCGCCAAACTTTTTGATAAAAGTTTGTGTTGACGGAAAATGTGCCGAAGCAAATGGAAGTTCAAAACAAGCCGCAGAACAGATTGCGGCACAAATATTATATGAAAGATTAAGTCAAAATGGCCGATAATAATAACACTAAATGCGGCTATGTTGCCATCATTGGCGCACCAAATGCAGGAAAATCAACACTTACCAATCAAATGGTTGGACAAAAAGTTTCCATCATTACCCATAAAGTGCAAACAACGCGTTTCCCTGTAAAAGGGATTGTGATGCATGGCGATACGCAAATTATAGTTGTTGACACACCGGGGATTTTTGCGCCTAAAAAACGCCTTGATAGGGCAATGGTTGCATCGGCTTGGGAAGGCACAAAAGATGCTGATTGTATTGTCTTTATGCTTGATGCGCCATCAATAAACCGTGCCTTTGCCCGCGAAAATCAGGGTGACAACAAGGTTTTGGAAGATTACGAACGTATTGTTTCATCTCTTCAAGATGTAAAAACCCCGATAATTTTGGCATTAAACAAAATTGATGAAATTGAAAAAGCGGCGCTTTTAGATTTGGCAAAGCGTTGCTCTGATGATGTAAATTACAAACATATCATGATGATTTCTGCGCTTAGAAACAAAGGTGTAGGCGATTTAGTTAATGCAATATCTAAAGAAATGCCAGATGGCCCATTTCTATATCCAGAAGATCAGGCATCCGATTTACCTTTAAGATTAATGGCGGCCGAAATCACACGCGAAAAAGTGTTTGAGCGCTTGCATGATGAATTACCTTATCAATCAAATGTTGAAACTGACCAATGGCAAGAACGCCGTGATGGCTCGGTAAGGATTGACCAAACCCTTTACGTAACACGTGAAAACCATAAAAGAATGGTAATTGGTAAAGGTGGCGAAACATTAAAACAAATAAGCCGTGCCGCACGTGAAGATATTATAAAAGAGCTTGAAAGGGTTGTTCATTTATTCGTTCACGTAAAAGTAAAAGAAAATTGGACGGATGATAAAGCCCATTATACTGAACGTGGCCTTGATTTTGATGCCGAATAGGCCAATTTCAAAGAATGAACCAATGGGAAAGTGATGCAATCTGTTTGAATGCCACAAAATGTGGCGAAAATGATGCCATATTAGAAGTGTTTTCACGCCTAATAGGCCGTACCAAGGCATATGTTTATGGCGGTGCATCAAAACGCAAACGTGCATTATTAGAGCCATGCCAAAAACTTCATCTTGCATGGACAACACGCCAAGAAGGCCAATTAGGCTATTTTGAGCGTCTTGAACCTATTGGCTCGATTGCACCAATATTTTCAGATAATGCGGCGCTTTGTGCGCTTGGTTCGATAAGTTCATTATTGCATCACGCAATTCCAGAACAGCAAAAATATGAAAGCCTATTTGATGCAACTGCGGTTTTAATCGATTTGTTGGGCACTTCAAATGATTGGCCCGCAGCATATGTTGCATGGGAAGTTGGTTTATTGCAACACACTGGCTTTGGCCTTGATTTAAGCCAATGCGCGCTTACAAATTCAACTGA